>PMNP01000357.1 GCA_003161755.1 Ignavibacteriota bacterium
ATAACGAGATTGTGTCCGATCAGTGAGATTTTCTCTGCGGTGACGGCTTGGCCGACATACAACGTGTCCACCGGAATGTTCACGCTGCCGAACACCGCCGCAAGAGAGGCCTGGTCGTTAAAGGATGCCCCGCGCGCATGGTGATTCCATAGGATGAGCGGTTTTGCCTGCTGCCACGTATTTTCCGTTCCCGCAATCTTGTTGTACGCCGACTCCAGTGTACGTCCCACTTGTTCGACAAACGTCGCGGATCGCTCACGGAATTCGGCCGGTTCGGCGCGATAAAACTGCCCGGGTTCCATTTCAATCGTGCGGGTGATCTGGCCTTTGAGGCGCTGGTCCGAGACTTCTCTCTTGACAAGCTCCCCGTCGTGCTGATAGTACGCCTCGACCAGGTACTGGTCGTCGAGCGTCAGACTGTACGATTGACTTCCGTTCAGAATCACCCTGTCTTTCGTCTTCACCCAAAGCGTTTGATCACGCATATCAACGTAGGTGTAGCCGAGCTTCTGAATTCCATCCACCAATTCCTTCAGGAGCTCGTGGTCGTCAAACGAATGAAAGAAGCACGACGCAAATCCATCGCGAACATACAATCCGTCTTTGGCCTCATCAAGAAGGTGCTGGACGTATCCCCGGCTCTTCACCATGTCGCTATCGAGGGGAACGTAGCCGAGATTTTCCGGATAGATCGTCTGCCCGAACATGTCTTTGTGGATCACGTATGGGAAGAACTGACTATAGTCAAAGTCCTCAATGGAAAGGCGCTGTTCCATTGCGGCGCCAAAGTATCTCGCAATAGTCTGATAAAGCAGAAATGACGCGGTATAGTGCGGAGTCTCCCACAGCATAGGATACAAACCGTTCTTCATAAACTCCTGGATTCCGAGGTCGAGTTTGCGTGATATTCCTTCGGCAGTTTCTCCCCGAATCACGCCGTTGGAGTTCTCATCCCAGAATTCGTAATCCGATGCAGTGACACCACGATACTGGTGAGTGACGCCGTGCATGACTATTGTGCCGCCATTCTGGACCATGTAGTGCAACGCATCGACGAGGTCGGGCTTGTCCGACAAGCTGACGCGGATGCCTTCCGCGGGANNACGTAAAACGGAATCACGCCCACCAGGAACGGGATATTCCTGCTCGAGAGGATATCGGCAATGTCACGCAGCCTGTCCGGGTTCTCCATCGGCGAAACGTCTTCGATGCGGATGAGTGCCGAATGCGATTCTTCATGCTGCTCGCCGAGGATGTCATGCAGCATATCGGCAAACAGGAGATACTCTGTTGCTTCATCCGCGTAGGCGAACGGTGAATCCGCGATGTACATCAGGGAACCGGACTCTATAATATACGGGTGCTCTTTACGGCCGGTCGTCGAGGCAACCGTGGCCAATACCGTCACTTTCGAATGCGGCCGGAGTTCGACAATGCTGACGGCGGGCTCACTCTTGGTAAAACTCTTTCCTTCAAAACGGACAACNNACTTCGATGCGCTGTCGACTTGGTTGACAGTGAAACCGAGTTTCTCGGAAGCGCCAGGATGCTGGGTGAGTTCCTTCATGCCGCTGGCGAGCCAGATGACCCGGTGATCGAGCCTCAGGACGTCATCGGTGAACTTGGTGGGAACCTGGTTGGCGTTGTGGAAACCGATATAAAAAGTGTAATCGTAGTTGTACATCTGACGGGGAATGTACTCATTCACCCCCAGAACCGTCACCGCAGTGTTGAAGTGTCCGAGCAACGCGCCAAGCTGCCGGCCATTCCCCATTGACTGGTTTTTCAGACTGGATGAGCCTTCTACCAGAACGAGGACGGTTTTGGGCTTGTCGGCGGCGTGTAAACTTGCAGAAAGGACGATGAGAGGCGCAAAAGCGGCGAAAATCACGCGTCTTACATAGAATATGACCGACACCTGATTTCCTTCGAGAGAATCACACCGTGAGAGAATTCAGCGATTACGCAATAAATTGATCAAAAATACCAACCTTCTTTCTGGAAAGCAAATGAAAGCCGCCTGCACTGTTCTGGAGGGATGTTGTGCAGGCAGCCATGGAATAACGTGTAGAGATACGTTCTACTTCATGAGCAACAACTTCGCCGTCTTCGCGTAGATCTGTTTGCCGAGTGCATCAGTGACAACAAGCCGTGCGAAGTAGACGCCAGTGGCAACGTTCTGCGCGTTCCACGTTGCACTGTGGTAGCCCGCCGCCATCATACCGTTCGCGAGCGTAGCAACTTCACGTCCGAGGACATCGTAAATAATCAGAGAGGTTCTACTGTCCTCTGTTATCTGGTATCTGATAACTGTTGTCGGATTGAACGGGTTGGGATAGGCCGGGTCGAGACCATACGCGACAGGCTTTTCCTCTGCCACGACCTCCTTTGCCAGCTGCGTGGAATCATCATTTGTCCAGGGTGCGAGGCTGTTCAAGAGTATCGTGCGCGGATTTTTGAGCGTAGTTACCAGGTTCAGACGAACCCTGACCTGTCTTCCTGAGAGCGCGCTGGGAGTGACAAAACTCCTCAAACCGCGCGTCGATGTGAGACTTGAAGGGATTGCAGGATTAAGGTTTGAAGAGCTTACAGTCCCAAGAACGGCACCGCTGGTTGCATCGACAAGCTCAGCACGAAGACCCAGGGTGCCTCCTGTAGACGAAAGTTGTCTACTGGCAGCCGCTGAATCGGCAAAACCTGCATGCAGCTTCACGACGATCCGTGACTGGGTTTTCAATGTAAATGCATCTGATACAAGAATGCTGTTTGCCTTGGCAATCGTCCCAAAGCCCAAGCTGTCGCTATTGGTGGCAGAAGAATTCGCTGTTGCACCAGACTTGACGCGCGAGCCGGTCGACAAGAGGCTGTCAGNNAGACAGGTGAAATTCAGCTCGCCTTGGCTAATACTCACACCCCGCCCGCTCAAAAGAGTATTCCCACCTCCGCTCGCATCAGTCTTGGGGTAGGTGTTGAGGGCGGTGGAGTTCTTAAAGAGGTATGGCGGGCTGGTAGTATTGCAGAAGGTCGAGGCATAGATGGAGTTCCAGCCATCACCATTGGACATCTGTATAGCCTGCCCCGTCATGCCAAGCAGAGTGGAGACGTGCGATCCATTTGTGGAATATTTGAAATAAAGATCCGACCAGACCCCACCGTAAAGTTTGGTGTAGGCGCAACAATACGCGGCATCTGATGGATTTCCAGGATTACAGAAGTAATTGAGGGAAACGGACTGGACGCCATAATCAATGAGTGTGCGGACATTGGGAGTATTTTCATCCCAGTAAACCGTGTGTACGTTGTTGGGCTGGCCGGACTGGCCGAACTGGTTCGTGATCCAGGCCACGTGACCTGTCGGATCATCTGAGGCATAACCCGCAGCGACCGAGGGCTGATAGTTCAGTGTGTAGTTTATATCNNCCCGGAATCCTGGGTACCAGAGTTCTTATTGGCTGCCAGCGATGGATTGGTGGAATTGATGTCACTCCCTACGATCTTTACAGGGGTATAAAAGGCTGAGCCCCACTTATTGGGCGCTGGCCCCTGACCATCGACCGAGCCTCCGAACATGTAGAGCCCTGGCACAAACCCCTGACCTGTCGATTTCCGTTCCCAGACGAGCAGTATCTTGTTGTTCCCGAACCAAGCGATGCAGGGATTTGCATTGGTCGCGCTGTAGTGGTCGGAAGGCTCGGTCCAGAAAGTCCCAAACGAATTCCACGTCCACACGTTGTTAAATAGTACGTAGCCTTTGTACTCAATTGTAAAATTGTCGGTGCTGGGGACTTTTTGCTGAAAGACGATAAGCACGTCGCCTGCCACCCNNCCACCCCCGGCTGGTAATCGATGGAGGGACACTTCCCTCCCAGTCCTCGATCGAGCGGACCAGGCGCCCCTTGGAAATCCGGACTCATGACTGTCCATGTCGAACCATTATCCGTACTCACTTCATACCAGACGCTTCCCATTGACTCATACACTTGATGCAGCCATCCGTTCGACGTGCGAATGAACTTCCGCTGGCTGTTGTTGGTAAAGGCGGCTGAGTTAGTTGAGATATGAGCTCCTTTGTATTTCGCTGTCACTCGCGCACTTGCCGTTTTGAACACCACGGACTTTTGGTCGAAACCTGGAGGAGTTGGGTCGGCGGTTTGCCCAAGCGTAACGTTGCTCGAATCCCATCCTACAAATGCCGACGTTATCCCCAGTATCGTTTGCAATATCGGCGCCCGAACGCCATACAGAGGTTTATTCGGATCAAATGAGACATTCTCATTCAAGAAGACACCTTTGTATCCTCTTGAAGTATCATTGAATGCAAATGGCAAGGAGACTTGATGGAAGTGTGCCGAATCAGCCCGATTGCGAACGCCTCGAAGAGAATTTGTGCTATCATCGAGGAACCATGGGTCTCGAACGTTGATGACTCCTCCCGAGGATATTCCCTCAAGCTGAGCTTGAACTGATGGATAGTCAGTTCGCTCGAAATGGGCTAGGGCCGCACTTGTGTTTTGGTTAACATTGATATCTGTGTAATTTCGGAAGAAATCTCCTGTGTTTGCATTCCATCTACGGTACTTTTGCTGGGTGTTGAGCTTATAGTCCCTGCTCGCGAGAACACTGATTGTGCCCGTGGTTGCAGGGCGGACAAGGTTTGAATCCGCATGACCCTTCCATTGGCTGTTCTCCCACAAAGACCATTGGCCGAACGAAGCACCAGCAGAATCGACTTGCGCAACGCGCATTGGATAAGCTGCCGTATAATAATTCGACACGACTGGACCAAAAGCATATGTGTTGTCCCAGCAAACCACCTTCACATTCAGACGGCTGTTGTTTAGTGGATAACTCAGTCTCGTCGGATTTGAATAGAGTTCCGAGACATTGGCGCTCGTTGGATTTGGAGCCTCAGCACCATAAAACCNNATAAAACCCCTGAGTTATTCCGCAGTGCAAGCCCGCTGGCCAGGAGACCCATATACTGTCGAACGAGAAATACGAGCCTGTCGCCGGAGCAATTGTTGCAGCCGGGATACCCCCAATAGAGTAGGACGCAGAGGCAACGACACTGGGGTTCATTCCACTCTTGTACGCGATGGCTTTCAGAACCAATGAGGTGGGGATGGGTATATATTGTCCACCAATATATCGCTGCTTTGTTGAATCCGGAGTAACGCCGTTTGTCGTATTGTAGATGGTGGCTCCTGTCGTGCTGCAGTTGATCTGAACCTGTTGCGCTGACTGATACCAGGACGCAGGAGGCGTGAATGTAGCCGTGGCAACCTGCTGCAATCTGGAAATTCGAAAAACAGCGCTCAGCCCATAGCCGGTTTGAGTTCCCGGATACCACATCCTGATCCTATAGTCACCGTCAATCAATGATGTATCCAGTGTCCACAGTTGGGAGTCTGGGCCTCTGGAACCGTAGCGACTGACAATTGCCGGCCCCGCTACAACCTGGAACGAACCATCACCGAGCTTTCGAAGAAGATCTATCGTGACGTTGCCACCTATATTGTCCGTCCATTTGATTGTATCCAACGCGCCAGGGCGAAGCACTATGCCTGGAGCTGGCGATGTAACGGTCGTTAGCCGTGCCACAGACCAGCCGAGGTCGTTGAGAATGCCAAGCCCGACTTCTCCCGGCGATTGGATGACTTCCGCGGGATTACCGCCCGGTTCCATCAGTGAGTTGCTCGTCCCTTTTACAAAAGATGCACTATCCAAATGACTGATGCTGGATCCCGGATCATATTTACTCGGTGCATACAGCTTTACTGTCTTGTTCCCATTGAGACTGTAAGCGTTGTCATTAGGGCTGTCAAAATAGATATTGTTGCCCTGCAAGTCCATCAGAAGAGTCGACGAGTTGATAAGTCTTGATCCGTCATGGTGGTACGACCCAACAGCACAATCGGCGTCATAGACGGTAGGGAAATTGGCTGCGGCCGAACTATCATAGATCCCCCAGAAAACTGCCTTGGTTGTCGAATCTTGATTAAACGATGGATAAAACCCCAAGCCGTGCGCAATCTCATGAAGTATTGTGCTCACGAGGTCGTACTTGTTCGACACCGGTGTACCGTTGGTATCACAACTCCATGCAACCGTGGAATTTACATCAATCTTAATGTCAGGACGACTTGAACCGTTCAACTCTGAGTTACTCAGAGCCTCTGCCAGTGCCACAGGATAGAATTGTGTTGTATCGGGCGAGCCAGGGAATTTTCTGAATACGGAATCCGGCGAACCTTCGGCCAGAAACTTCGACGAAATCGACAACCAATTGGCGTGCACCTTTATCGGGTGGCCCGACACCATAAGATAGGACCAGATGTTTACTGCAACTTGAACGGCATTCTTTGCGCTGTCAGGGAAGTTTGCTGAATAGTCCACCTGCCACACCGACTGTGCGGTTGTGTGCAGGATACTTCTGTCTGCATAGAGGGAAGGCGGTTTTACCACAGTGTAGACATTCTGGGTATTCATGGTTGAATGGTGTTCCTGGCCAAGTAGCCGTTGAGTGCCAAGGCAGAGAAAGACAAGAAGGGAGAGGGCAAGATATTTCATTGGGGGACCTTTCTTGATTTGTGGTAGTGGAAACTTCCCTGAGTTCTCTGTATCTTGCCATAGAGGCAGACACAAAAGGCTCATAAGCGGCTGTTCACACAGCCTCTTTTGTTCGTCGAGAACAGACCTGATGCGTTTGCTTTCTGTATTCCCGCCCCGGTGTTATCAGCACTAGGGCGGGTTTTTGTTATACATCGCTACCTTCTGCCGACTGAAACAACCGCCTGACCCGGAGTGAAACCGACTACCATGGCCAGGTTTCCGCGAATCGCTGCCGATGTGTAGGAAAAGTCACTCCTGAGGCTGACTGAAAACCAACTGGCGCCGTTAAAATGATTGATCAGTCCACCATCAGCTGACAGGAGAATGTCAGCATTGCCATTGCCGCGAACACGGCTGATTGTATAGAGCGGCAGCGAAGCAGAATTCCATGCACCGGCCACATTGCGGGATATTCCCCAACCAGCAACATAGATCGCAGTGCCGTCCGATGTCCAGACCGAGTTGATGAAATTCTGATCGTTCCAAATAACCTGAGAGATCTTTCCTGCGGTGGCATCAAGCTTCAAGATCTGTGCACCTAGAGGCTGTTGGAAGATGTCCCCTACTGCACAATACACAGTCTCCCCTCCACCATTCTGTGGCCTTTCGATGCCCCAAATGTCGCCAATGCGAGTCGTTGTGCCAGTAGAGATCACTTGCCATGTCGAGCCGTCAAAATGCACAAAGCTGCCTGCTGCTCCCGCAAAGTACATGTCATTGGAGCTTGTCCCCCACCCTTTAGATAGTGAAACTCCACTGTATCCCATCGCTCGCACATCGTACATTTCCCAATGCTGTCCGTCTCCGTGAATGGGCAGGCTCCCAATTAGCCAGATATCCGTAGGAGAAAAGGCAAAGCATCCCTCCAGAGGCGGGGTAATCATATTGCCGCGAAACAAAACATCAGCTCTCGTCAGCGACCAGGTGTTGCCATTCCATTTTGCCAGATTGTAAATCGTCGTAGTGTCAGGTGTCCTAATATCACCAACTGCATAAGCAAGCGTATCATTGATAATGCACACGTCGTAGAGTTCACTGTTTACATTTCCCAATAAGTCCGATGTCCACGTAAAGGCGTGGCTGGTAGAATCAAGTGAGCGGGTTTCAATTGTTGGACTCGAAAGTACCGCTTTCTGACCGGTCATCACTGATGCCACAAAGCGATAAGTCTGGCCAGGGAGAAGCGAATCGGCTCGGAGGATGGTATCAGTTGCCATCACAAATGCTGAGAACACTGTTTTTCCATTGCGCTCCAAAACAATCGTTGGTGACGAACCGACATTGCTCAACTGGAGATGCAGAAACGCCTCTGTGCACGTCACTTCCGAGAGCGAAAGCGCAACTGAGGGGATAGGCGGACAGTCTACGTTCTTCTTGCATTCAAATCCGCTGGAGAGCAGAACGATAGTCAGAAATGGTAGGAAGTACTTTCGCAAGAAATTCTCGAATGTTATGAGCCTAAAGGGAACCAATCCGGAGAATGCAANNGAATATAGATTTTCGTTTCGGTAATGTCAAGGTAATATCGCAAAAAACCATCAAGCCCTCATGTTTGCTCATACCATTTATATCCTCAAAGTGAAAAAAATAGAAGCCTCACAGAAAATATAGTTCTGCAAGGCTCCTTATCCCCAAAAATATGAAGTTTTGTCGCACATTACTCTCCCACCACTCACTTCAACCGATTGATATCGCCTCATGCGCGCCCTCCATCGCGTTCACATCCTTCAAGAGTGTCGGAAAGGCGGGCAATTGTCAGACGGGAGCGGGTGCAGTCTTCAAGTGAAAAAAAGTGCCTCATTGAATCGCGTGATTCACTGCTGTCTCGAAAGGAATACCGCCAGCAGAAAGCCAAGGGTAACAAGTCCTGCAACTGGAAGGGCGTAGAATAGCCACTCGATCGGCTTCTCCCGTTCTATCACAACCACCGAACTATCAAGAGGGATGGTCCCTTCAAAATAATTGAAGATCCGCGATGTGTCGCTCTTAGACACTCTTCCCTGTCCCCATATCGCGCGCGTGGAATCTGAATCTTGCTGAATGGCATAATGGCCTGCAACGAAGGATACTTTTTCGCCGCTCTTCTTTGTAATGCTCAAGTCCCAGTTATTCTCAGAATTACGACCCATTGACTCAGGCCTAAGGAGCTCCGTCTGGTAACAACCCCCTAGCATAAGGAGAGAGAATAGAGTCACAGCTTTCTTCATGGCAGAAGATTGAACCTTAGTCATGGGTCAACCTCTTTAAGAACAAATGTCATAGTGAATTGCGAGGGTGGTCCACAAATGCCGGAGAACGCGGATAGTCGACAAAGCTCCCTGCCTTGGAGATTGTCGCATCCCTTGCTCGTCGTTAAACTTCATCCCATCACAATGCCAATGGGTAGTTGCTGTGGTTCCCGCTGGAGCATTGAGGCTGCTTCTGTCCTTTCCCCGAACCTCTTTTTCCTTCTGCATTGCTCCCTCTTTTGGAAGTTGGGGAATTCCCGGTATGCTGAGTAAAGCAGCTGTGTCATTGTTCTCATGCTCCAGGAAGAACTTCGTCCACTCCTCAATCCAGGCCTTGCTATAGGGCTGACCCTCCGGTGAAGGATGTGTCTGAAAATAATCATGGAACAGATCCAGACGCCTCTGGATCTCATGTTGAGCATGACTAATGTGCACCAAAGAACTATCGTTTAATGCTTTAGAATCAAGAATTGTGACGTCGTCAAAAAAATTCCATCCATTTGGAGCTCCCTCGAACGGCATGTAGGTTACTGCCACACCCGCAGAGAAGCGATCAGCATATATCTTCTTCGGATGCGTACGTAGCCTGACCACAAATTTCAATTGGACAGTGTCTTTTTCAGTCAGTATGCCATCCCATCTGTCAATCCCCACAGGCTCCCAGTCACCCTCTGCGGCAACTCCCACATAAGCATGGCATACGGGCATAAACTTGGAAACTTTGCAAGTGATGGTTAAGAGCTCGTCCGACCGGATTGCATGACTTGAAAGGGAGACTTCACAGACACCAATGAAACCTGGCGGATACCTGGCGAAAGGAGAGATTCTCGCTTGGGCGCAAAGCGAATCACCACCAAGAACCGCATACACCAATCCGGCAAGCACAAGAAGACGAAGTGAAAAGAGAGGTCGATCCATTGCAAAGACCTTTCGCAAATCCCTGAGAGGTGAATGCATCGGGACAGAGCATGCCTTATTCCGGCATGATTGTTTGCCTTCGTGCCTTCCGCTGCTAATATCGATTTTGCTTCGTAAAGAATCAAGAACAACACGCGGAAGAGGAAGACAGCCAGAATTGCCCCTTCCATGCATTTCCACGTGCGGTGCAACTATAACTGAGTGTTGTGAAATTGCCAACCAAGTTGCCTAAGAACCCAAAGAGGAGTGGTGAAAAAAAAAGGGAGTCCTCGTATCCGACAGGTTATGTCGGGAGAACTCCCCTGGTGTCATCCAACAGATTTCGCCTGCGGCACCATTACTGTTTGCTTCTGTGGAATGACCCCCAAACTACTTCATCAGGATCATTCTCCGCACGGCCGTTTTTCCTCCCGCTTCGAGGCGGCAAAGGTAGGCACCTGAAGATAAGCTCTGACCGTTGAACCGGACTGTGTGCGGTCCGGCCTGCTCCACGCCGTTCACCAGCTCGGCGACTTCCCTCCCAAGAAGATCATACACCGCGAGTTTCACGGTGCTGTGCTCTGCCAACTGATAACTGATCTCTGTGCTCGGGTTAAACGGATTGGGGTAATTCTGTTCCAATGCGAATTTTTGGGGAATTCCCTTTTCGCCGGCAACCGCAGTTGGGGTAGTCCCTTCGACGGATATGTCATCGATGTCAAACGCCGATCCCACCGTGGGATAAACGCCCACAGCAGGGCCAACGATGAGAAACGAGACCACGAGGACGGAAGGATAGTCGTTAGTTTGATAGACAAACGGAACGGTGACTTTTGTCCAGGTCGAGGCAGGAGTAGAAATGGCAGCAGCAGCAACCGCAAATCCGTCTCCCACATCGACAGAAGTCTTAAAGAGACCCACATTGATCCCAAAGCGATCTCCGCTTCCCGTTACCGGAGCGAATTTGTACCAGCAGGAGAATGTCGCGGGTCTGGTAGTATAGGCAACCCCCT
>PMNP01000047.1:0-1689 GCA_003161755.1 Ignavibacteriota bacterium
TCTGCAAGGCCCCGATTCGCCTAAATTATTCGATATCCACTCCCTTCAACCGATCGATGTGCGCCTGATGTTCATCCTCCATTGCGTTGACATTATTGAGCAGGGCCGGGCGGGCGCAAGCTCCATGCAGAAAAGTGGGTCAATCTTGGTGGGAATTCATAACAATTTCAGAGGTAGTTCTGTGAAGAAATGTCTTGTGTACCCTGTAGACCGGTCGGATTGTCAGAGCGTGAATGAGGCAACCAAAAATGTAGGAAAAGTTGGCGCTGATAGGGAGAGATCTGGATGATGCTTGCAGGGCTTCGACATGGTACCCGCAACTGCTTCCACCGAAAGAGGATTGTTGACGCACCAAAAACTAAAGCGCGGAGTGGAGAGATCTCCGCGCTTTAGTGAAGAGGTTTCAACATTGCATACTTACCGATACGCTTGCAGGACCTTCATATAATTCGCCCGCTCGAACGCCGCCGGATCGGCGACCGATTTCTGGCTCATGCTCCCCTTCATCTGGGTCACAGAGACATACTCATGCTCGGTCATCCATTGCGATAGTTGCTCCACGATTGTCTTCACGTGGTTTGGGCCGTTCTTCAACAGTGCTGAGGCGAGCATCGTGACATCGGCGCCAGCCATGAGCATCTTCAACACATCATTCGCTGTATGAACGCCGGTCGTCGCCGCTAGGCTTGCCTTGACTTGCCCAAAGAGAATTGCAACCCACCGGAGTGGAAGGCGCATTTCCTGTGAAGTGCTTAGCAGCAAATTCGGCGTGATTTCCAGCGTCTCAAGGTCCATGTCCGGCTGGTAAAACCGGTTAAACAGCACCAATCCGTTTGCGCCGGCAGCGTCAAGCTGCTGCGCCACATTTGCCATCGAGCTGAAGTACGGGCTCAGCTTCATCGCCACGGGGATCTTCACTGTGGATTTCACTTCCGCAAGAATCTCCAGATACCGGGCTTCAACACTGGTCCCACTCAGACGGGGGTCAGTGGGAATGAAGTATACGTTCACTTCAAGCGCGTCTGCGCCGGCTTGCACGATCTTCTTCGCATATTCGTTCCACCCGCCTTTGGAAACACCGTTCAGGCTGCCGATCACCGGAATGCTCAACGCCTTCTTGGCCTTTTGGATAAGCTCGATGTATTCCTCAGGCCCGAGATTGTACGTCTGCAGATCGGGAAAATAGGTTATCGCTTCTGCAAACGTTTCTGATCCCTGCGTAAGATAGTGGTTCAACTCTCCCTGCTCATGGACGATCTGCTCCTCGAAGAGTGAATACATCACGATCGCGGAAGTCCCGGCATCCTCAAGCCGCTTCATGCTGTCAAGCGTATTCGAAAGCGGTGACGCTGATGCCACCACCGGGTTCTTGAGTTTCAAACCAAGATAGTTTGTTGAGAGATCCATGTCCTAATGTCTTTCATGCTAGAGTATGAGAAAACGGTGAACTGAACATCCTCCCCCGCCCTTTGCGGCGGNNGGGTTGCTCTTCGTGAGCATCTTGTAGCGTGTCTCCATATAAGCATACTCCTCGAATTTCATCTTCGGGGCTTTGGAGTCGAGCTTGAGAGGATTCTTTCCTTCCTTCGCGAGCATGGGATTGTGACGATAGAGCGGCCAGTGACCGCAGTCCACTGCGGCCTTTTGGTTGTTCATCGCTTTGCCCATGTCGATGCCATGCGCGATGCA
>PMNP01000047.1:1786-2552 GCA_003161755.1 Ignavibacteriota bacterium
TATGCCCAGCCGTCGCCGCCCATAATCCAAACACTCTTCTTCACGAGCATGTCGGCAATGCTTTCAAGACTTGCAGCCTCGGGAGTTTTTATCCCCTTGAGCTTCTCTTTCAGCTTCGCGACACGTTCACGCTGTTCATAGATCCCAGCTTCGGTGGATTGGTTTGCACCGATGAGTGCTGTTGCAAGATCCTGGCCGATTTGCGGGGCAAGAGCCTGAACGAGTTCGCGGGCCATCTCGGCATGCTTGTCGATCGTCAGGCGCATCCCGAGGCCGAACTCTGCATTGTCTTCAAATAGTGAATTCGACCATGCCGGACCGCGACCGTCATTGTTCTTCGCCCATGGGGTCGTGGGCAGGTTGCCGCCNNAGCGGCTGCAGGAACTGCGAGCCTTTCACCGTGTCGATTTTCACCGTTCGCCGATCCGTTTCAGGCAACGAGAGGAAGAATTCGAAATTGTCCCGCTCCTGTTCCCGGATTGCCGGCTGGGGCTTCATGTTGATCGCCTTCACCTTCGTTTCGGTCTTGCTCTTCGCCGGACAGACTTCGACGCACAGACCGCAACCGGTACAATCCTCTGGAGCCACCTGAACCGTGTACTTCAACCCCTTGTACTCAGGCCCTTTGTAGTCCATTGACTGGAAGCCGGATGGCGCTTTGGCAAGTTCCCTGGGCTCGTAGACCTTCACGCGGATGGAAGCATGGGGGCAAACGAGCGCGCACTTATTGCATTGAATGCAAATACTCGTCTCCCAGACCGGAATC
>PMNP01000171.1 GCA_003161755.1 Ignavibacteriota bacterium
TTGCTTTGGCCGTAAGGTGGACTTGGAAAGCGGTCTAATTCGTTCCCACCTCTCACGGCCGGAGATTCAGGAGGGCATCGCGACGTACCTCGCACGTAAGATCGGCGAACTGACCATTGATCGCCGAGCTCTATCGTTCGACCGAGCAGACTACAAGTTGTCTGAAACAAAGGCGTTCAGTTGGCGGCGCAATTTACCGCCGCTGATTGCGAAGAGGACCGTCTTCAATTACGTTGCCACGTACAATAACTTTGAGNNCGCTATCGGGTTCTACCACCCGGATTGGGTTGTAGTGCAGACCACCGATGCTGGTGAAATAAACTGGATCATCGAGACAAAAGGGCGTGTTTGGGAAGGAACTGAAGCAAAGGATGAGGCGATAAAGACTTGGTGCGAACGAGTTAGCGCGGTGAGTGGGAGGACTTGGCGATTTCATCGTGTAGATCAGTCGAAGTTCGATTCGATGCAGCCCACACGATTCACACAGCTCTTTTCTGATCGCTGAGGCGCAACGCCTGGCACACCACAATCAGCGATTTCTTGGCGCTCCGCATAGCACGCCCAACAACGACGCTCCCACATTCTGATATGGCAAGGGCGGATCGCTGTGAAGGATTCAGTTGTGGTCGCTCCATGCCACCCGTCTCTTGTGCCACAATCAAGATTGATAAGGAGCCTGCTATGAGCAAGCAGACTGCCATGCTCCTGGAAGTATTAGAAGATGGAGAGCGACTTCAGATGGATGACGGATCGATCTGGGTGATTTCCCCAGGCGACGTTCCTACGGTCTGCACTTGGATACCGACTGCAACTGTCAGGATATCCAAATCAAGCGGAGATCGGTTATTCCCATACGTCCTCAAGAATGAAGATATCAACGTTTCGGTTGACGCAATGAAAGTCGTTTAGGTGAGACTATGAATGCAATATTCAAGGCACATGTCGAATCCTTGGAGGATAAATTCCTCTATCTAATCCGTTCCCAACCTGCACAGCCATCTGCAATCTCTAAAAAAGGTGGTGTCTACCTGTTCTCCGATGGTATGACACATTTGTACGTCGGGCGAGCAAAGAATCTGAGGAGAAGAGTTCGCGGACATTCCACACCATCATCGAAGGATGCCCCTTTTGCTTTTCGACTTGCTCGTGAGAAGACCAACAGACGCCGAGCTACCTACCGAACCGAAGGGTCACGAAGGGAANNAGCATTGCTGGAAATCTACGTCACACTTGCACTCTCCACTCCCCATAATGACTTCGAGACCCATTAGGGGCGCAGTCCACAACTGCCTAACACAACCTATATTGATATGAAGGGCAATAGAAGACCAAGTCGTCGCAAGGGATCTTAGATACCAGAGAAACGGGGTCAGGGCCAAAAGCGGGTATGATTCGAGAGGCCATCTCTTTCCCCCGGGAGACGGGGAGAGGAGACTGTGAGACTTGGGGACTTAGGGAAGGGAGTTTCCTGGACTTTCAATGATGCGAACGCGTCATCGCATGTTCCCTCTTCAATTAAACGAGCGGTAGTCCAGGCACTGCAGCAAGTCACAGCGTGAAATACGTTGAGGTAGATTCCCATCTGAGCGCAGGTCAAAGGCATCGACTCGTCGANNATCTCCTGTTTCCACTCTTGATTCAGTGGCCACCGCAACGAGCAGTACGATCCTTCTGTAAAGGATTAACCACTCTTTCAACCTTTCGCTCGATTTCCTTCCAGGCCAATCATCGGTATACTTCTCCACGGTCCATCGAAACAGTAGCTGCTTCGCCGGATTCCCCTCGACAAGGTATGAGGCATGGGCGAAGAACAAAAATGGACACCATAAACTGGGTCCTCTTACGGAACAATTTGTTGCAACCTCAATCGCATTGTTGGTGGCGCTGATGGTGCCTCTCACTGGTCTCTTTTATGAAGATTTTCTATTTGTCGGATCAGAAGGATATGAATGTCAGAGGGAATGAGGGCCTTTGTCGAAGCTGAGGGGCAAACATGAAAGCAGCTTGGCTCGCTCAGAAATGACTGTTGGATACTTACGCTAGTTATACGCTATTCGTTTCGACCACAATATTCTGAGGACATTAGGAATCGCCAATGGCAGAAATGATCCCCGAGAGCATCAGCGCTCATCCAAATGTGACACCTGGTGAGAAGAGAGTATTCAAAGTATTCCAAGAAGGACTTCAACCGGACGAAGATTTCCTCGTGTGGTACGAGCCGAGAGCCATTGACCGGTATCCAGACTTCATCGTCTGGNNTTGGGTTGCCTCACAGATAGTAGAAATGAATTCTAAGGTCTTTAAGATTACTGTCAATGGAAAGACCGAACAACGACTAAACCCACTTGAACAAGCAAGGGATTCCACCAACAAGATGATGGAGAAGCTGAAGAAAGTTCCCTCATTCATTCACTCGGATGGAAAGCACAGCAGTAAACTCAAATTTCCAGTTGGTTATTGCGTTGTCTTCACAAACATCACGCAGAAGCAAGCACAGGACCTTGAATTACCAAAGGTGATGCCAGAGGTTGGTTGTCTATTTTCAGATGACCTATCATTCGATACCGNNATCCCCTTACTTATGCCGAGCTAACAATACTCCGCTACCAATTATTCCCGGAGGTGCGAGTCAACCAAGTTCGTAAACTCAGGACAACTGAGGATGAACAACTGATCCGAACACTCGATTTAGAACAAGAACGAGCCGCAAAGAGTCTTGGTGAAGGACACCGCATCCTCAAAGGAGTGGCCGGAAGTGGGAAGACGTTGGTACTCGCTTGTCGTGCGAAGTATCTTAAGAAACTCCGTCCTGACTGGCGCATCCTCGTGGTTTGTTACAACATTTCGCTCTCTCTCTATTTGCGTAGACTACTTGAACTCTCNNAAACTTAAGTCGTTGGGATGGAGAAAAAGATGAACAGTATGATCTCAGAGTCGGGACTATCCTCAAGGGCGACATTGCCAAGGGTTCAGTAAAGAAAGGGCTGTACGATGCAATATTGGTCGACGAAGGACAGGACTTTGTTACCGAGTGGATGCAAGGGCTGACCCAACTTCTCAATGAAGGAAATGATAGTCTGCTCTTTTGTTATGACCCCGCCCAGAATGTCTTTGGCAGAACACGACCAAATTGGAAAAGCGCGGGATTCAAAGTTCAAGGAAAGCGACCAACTGAGCTAAAGCGAAGTTACAGAAATACTGTGGAGGTACTTGAAGTTGCCAAGCGTTTTGCTAAACTGGAAGACACAAGCGCTGCAACCGACGAGGAATCGTTAGATCTTACACTCTTCCCGATTTCAAATGATCGCCACGGACCGAAGCCTATTCTGCACCGCTGCTCGAATACCGACGAACAGATTACCTACATCCTAGGCACCATCGAACGATATTTACAGAATGATGACTGCAAGCTCTCGGATATTGGGATTCTCTACTGCGACCGCAGGTTTCAAGATTTCCCAAAACGATTGTTTGCAGCATTCAGGACCAAGTTTGATTCAGACAAGATATTTTGGGTCAACAATCGAGAGGATAAACTCACGCTTGACTTGGCTTCAGATTCTATTAAACTCATTACCATTCATTNNGTTTGGAATTCAAAGTCGTGTTCCTTGTCGGGCTAGAAGCTATGCCTAGATTTGCAGACTCAAAGGACGATGAACGCAAGCTGGCATATGTCGGGCTAACAAGGGCGCAAGATGTTCTGCATATACCATACGAAACAATGTCGGGATACATTTCTGAACTCGAAACAATAATAGATGCTTTGCCCGAAAGGGTCGAAACGAACGGCGCATAGTACGCCGCTCCACGTCGCGCGCCTCTGTCGGCCGTTGGCGGTGTTCTTCGGGTTAACGCACTCTCTAGTAAGGGGGATCAATCCCGCTTCGCGCGGCTGTGTGGTGAATTTAGATGTCATGTGCAACGGCTGATCGAATGAAAGTAATATTATGAGTGCATACATTTTTCTGGCTGATAGAGAAACAGAGCCTCAGTGTCTTGAGAGGCTGCTCTTTGGTACGACAGCAAAGTTCTATCCGACATCCCCATTCCTATCCGTCGGTCCGGGAGACATTCNNCTTGTACAACTACGACTTGGGAACCATCAGGGGTCCGTTTCGTGCAGTGACAACTTGCTCTAAGGAAATAGAACCAGACGCCTTTAAGGACTCCCACAAGCACGGGTTTCCATTCCAAGTGAGAGTGTCGGACAGTGCATGCTTCGAAACACCAATCAACATCAAGGAGGTAACTGCCGTTCTTACCCTCTCGGCTTCGGGCTACCCTCAATCGAGAATTAATGACTCTGAGTGCGGGCTTCTGATTCAAAGTCTTGCAGGAAAGAATAACACGCAGTTTGATTTTAGCACATATTCACCGCCTGCATCAGCACATTATATATTCAAGTGCAACCGAACCACTGGGGGCAGAGTGTCCCATGAGAATCTCTTGCAGGCACCTGCAGAGGTCTTCAAACCTGTTGTAAGCAAAGTGCAAGAAGGTGACTATTTGTTTCTCTGGCTCATCGAAGAGAGGAAGCTCTATGGCGTATGGAAAGCTCAGTCACGGGGTCAGTACAATCCGATTGNNCCTCTTAAATGTTGAAACCGGTCTCGATGAAAGCATGTTGAGGTCCATGTGCGCCTTTGATGGCAGCGCACCTCCATATTCTATTCCATATGAAAATGGGCAGAACCTACTGAGGGCGTTTCAATCAATTGCACTTGGCAAGTCATCGAGAGAAGAACCGAAGTCTGGTGATGTCGGTACACTCCTTACGGAGGATGGTCACTGGGTTCGTTCCAAAGACGAAGCACGAATAGACGATTGGCTATTTAATCACAAGCTAACGCATGCATATGAATACCGAGTGCAGCGAGGGCAACAGTACAGGAAATGCGACTTCTATCTCCCTNNGATTGAATTCTACAAACAAGCAGGGCTGACACTGGTCGAACTGTATCCGAAAGACATGGAGATGTTGTCAGAAATTGTCAAATCCAAACTCGCTTCAGTCGGGGTACGTGTCTAAGAACGAGGACAGCCGCTTCTCATGACATCACCAAGCCCTTCGTTTGACTTATTTGTAAAGCCTTTGCTCGTGCCGACGCTTGCATCGACCTGCCCTCAGTTGTTGTCCTAACGTGTGAGTTGGAGTAGACTCTTCAGCCATTGGCAACTGGATGACATTAAATGTTTCCGACGACAGTGCTCTGTTCTTGATTAAACTGTTCGTTCA
>PMNP01000109.1 GCA_003161755.1 Ignavibacteriota bacterium
GAATTTGTCATACAGTTCACCGGCTCTGCGCGCAATTTCGAGCGCGTTGCGGTTCTGCCTCTCGACCCGCCAAAGCGATGCAATGATCCGCAGTGTTGCCAGGAGGCTCGACGCCGAAACGAGAACGACATTACGCGCGATCGCTTCAGAGCACAAGTCGGGATCGGCATTCACTGCATCATTAAACGCAGGCTCAATGGGGACAAACATCAGAACGAACTCCGGCGACTGGAGAGCCTCGACGCGGTCATATTCCTTCCCGGAGAGATCACGGATGTGGCGGCGCACCGAATCGACGTGATCCGCCAGCGCTGCGGACCTTTCCACGTCACTCTCACTATTGCAGTACCGTTCATACGCGATGAGCGATACCTTCGCATCAATCACAACCTGTCTGTTTTCAGGCATCACGATGATGACATCCGGCTGCAACCGTCTCCCCTCCTGCCCGACATGCTGCTCCTGAACCAGGAATTCCCTCCCGCGCACAAGCCCTGATTGCTCCAGGACCCGTTCAAGAATCATCTCCCCCCATGTCCCCCTCGTCTTTGACTGGCCCCGAAGTGCGGTGGTCAGATTCTTCGCCTCGTCTCCAATAGTCCGGTTGAGCGTCTGCAGCCGATCCAGCTGATCCTTCAGCGACGGGTTTTCCCTGACAGCCTCACGGTGCGTGACTTCCACCTGCTGATTGAAACGCTCGACAGTTTCTCTAAGAGGAGAGAGAATATCCTGGAGCGCCGTGCGGTGACTTGTGTCAATGGCATTGGAACTCTCAACGAGGATTCTCCGGGCGATGTTTTCAAAACCTTCCGAGAACCGACTCTGGAGCTCCCCGAGGAGATGCTGTTGGTCTTGATTGCGATCTTGGAGGGCGCGGGCAACAGCCTGAACCTCAGCATGAGAGGAAGTGAGCCGAAGGATTTCTCCCCTGGCTTGGTCGAGCTCCTTGCCGAACTCTGCCCGTTGTAGTTCCACCAGGCGAAGCCGTTCTTCAGTCACAAGTTTCTCGGACTGCACATTCGTCAATTCACGTCCAAGAGCACGCGATCTCTTGCGAAATGCTGCCAGGCACGTAACGACACCCAAGGCGGCGCCAGAAAGAAATAGTAGAGCAGTAGTGGGATCCATTCGACTCAGTCCAGACACAGATGTGTGCGGTAATATACATCCCCGGGCATCTCTTTCCAAGCCAATATCGCTTCAGAAACAACCATGTCTTAATAAGAACCGCGGGGTAGGGGCAACAGTCATGTGACTGTCACTGACAGGTGAGAGGTCAGCTCGGCCAAAAAGCAAAGGCCAATCAAAAATCGATTGGCCTTGAGTCTCAGCCATTCCAAGGAACGGATCCCAAGTTTTGGCGACTCATTGCGCAGCATGCCGTGAATTAAGCGGCTTTGGAGACTTTCAATATGTCTTCAATGGCCTTCTTAAGTGACTCCTTCGGTAGGGCGCCCACAGCCATTTGGGGCTTCCCCTCCATTGGAATGAATAAGAGGGAAGGGATACTGCGAATGCCAAATGCTCCTGCCAATTCCTGCTCCTGCTCGGTGTCAATCTTGTAGACGTTGAGCATGCCGCTGTACTCTTTGCTCAATTCTTCGAGGATAGGAGAGACCATCTTGCATGGTCCGCACCAATCGGCGTAAAAATCAATAATGGCCGGAAGTTCCCCCTGATATTGCCACTCCTTGTTGCGTTCGTAATCGAACACTTTCTTCACAAATTCGGATTTTGTCAGATGCTCCATGATCTCCTCCGGTGAATGACCCTCCCGGTTGTTGGCCCGGGTTCTCTCTTATAAGTGTGATGCTAGCCCCCGTGAAAAAGGGTCAAGTTCACGCAGCCGGGCGGATCCGGCAGGGCTGGGCTGCCGGCAATTCCGCTGAGAAACCGGTCAACTATTGCGCAACCGCAGCCGCGGCATCCACAACAGCCTGCCGGAACTGGTCTATGCTCTCGCCAAAGACCCGTACCGTACTCCGTGTCTTCTTTTCATCTGCATCCAGCCGCGATTCAGAAATGGAAATGAATTTGTTGCCATTTTTCGCCTCGCGCACATCAACAAAATACGTGGTCCGCCCTGAACGAACCATCGATGAGAACAGTGAATTGGGGGTAGCCATTCTTACTCCTTTGATTTTCGTTCATTTCACTCTGCTGGGATGATTCAGTGTACTTCCATACTTGATGTTTCTGTCAACTGCGCTATGGGAGGATCCCGAGACCTGCAAGCAGCATACATCGCAATGAGCATCCCGTGCACCATTCCCATTTTGACACATTCTCGGGGTCAAGCATGTCCGGAGAAGTCACTGCGCTCCACCACCCTTGAAGAGATCAATGGCATGCCCCCCTCCTTATCTAATACTTGCCAATTGCTGTTTTTCCGATCCGATTTTGGAAAAAATATTCATACGGGCCAATCTGCGTAGGGAGGCGGGAAAATGGAAGTGATATTGCGGAAAACACGATGCACCATAGAAGAAGGTCGGCGAGAGAAACGATGAAAAGATCACCCTGTGTTTGCTCGACCGGAGTTGCATCCACATGATGAACCTATTGATACGAACTTTCCGAAACTTGCACAGCTTTAGACTGCAACAACGCTTTAAGCGGCTTCATGAGGTGAAGCTGCAGATCCGACCAAGGTACCACACCGGAAATTGCGGTGAGTTGAACCGTCCGTTTCTCATTTCCCGCCTTCGCGCTACAGTAGGATTCTTCCGATTTGATCCACTGCCCCTCCTGCACTTACATCTGGTACCCCACATTGATTCCAAACGTAAACTGATTGTAGCCGCCCAACCGGCTAGCACTGGACAATTCACTCATCAAGATCGTCTTTAGGCCAATTCTCGGCATTAACACAATGCCCGAATCCATCACCGGAACGAGCCCACCCACTGCGATTTCATCAAAGGTCTGATAATAATACTTGGGAGTCATAGACGCATTTACAGGATTTATCCGAATGATCCCGAGAGACGCCTGCACGAAGAATGGATGAAATTGGTCGATTGGGTGAAGACGATATCCCGATTCCAGCGAAACAGTCTCCAGGGGATTGTCAATTTCGAATCTGCTTTCAGGAGTGGATGGAAATGCGACAATCGTCTGCATCATTCGGGCGTATGCGAACGACGTAAGAATGGCGGAATTATCGTTAACATAAAAATCTGCCGCCACTGACCAGAACGAGCTGTTGTTGGTTGAGAGCGACACCATGTCGCCGTTGCGTGTTTCCTTCATTTTTCCCACAACGACCCCATACGAATATCCGCTGGAGAGAACCATTTGTTTAACAGATTGCTCTGGGATTCTCGTTTCATGGTCGTTTCCGAAAATGCGCAAATCTGAGCTGATCGTAAGTTGCACCGTCTCCCATGGTAATATCCAAGGAGGATAGCCGCCTGCGTTGTTGTTGTGCCATCTTCCCGCATATCCCACTGTCGCCTTCACCCCAAATCCTGTCAGGCCGAAGGTCATACCATGGGTAAAGAAGCTCTCGGACCCTCTATAGGAATCCACGGAAAAATAGCCCACGTACATTTGCTGAATGAGAGACACGCCCATTCCAAGGGGAACGGGATGCCACAGATACCCAAGGCCCACTTGACCCGTGATATCATCCGTGAACTCAGGATTATCGTCGAAATACTTCGACGCACCAAGGCTCACAGACACATCATAGAACGGATTCGTCAATGGCAATCCTTGCAGCCCAAGGTTGAACTGCGAGGGTGGCGGCTGAGACCGACCAGACACGCGAGGAATGCCATATTCACTTTCGGTGATTGGCCCGGGCGGATAACTAATCCTTGTGCCAATATTCATAAGGGAAAGACCGAGGATAAGCCGATCGTGAAGCGGCTTAGGCTTGCAGGAGAAACCTGCGCTTATCAGGACATGATCAATGGAATTTGATCCTTGAGGCAGAGACATCCAAAGATATCTCAATTCTGCGCCTAGCGACCACTCACTGCCAAGAGACATAGCATAGCCAGCCGCAACCGAGCGTTCATAGAAGTCAGCGACCTCGCCAGATGCATTGCCGTTGTGGTCCAACAATGGATATTCTGCGAATCTCCAGGTTGTGTATTCCAGCCCTATGCCAGCCCCATTCTCCAGACGTGCCGCCGCATTCAATGAAGTCAGCGGAACGCCATCGGTCGCAAAGACTTTCATGGGATTTCTGAAGAACGATATCTCCGCACTACGGGCAAAGACAAGATTTGCCGGGTTGTACTCCATTGCATCAGATGCATTGTTGGAAGCCACTCCTTGCTCGCCCAATCCAGAGGAGAAAACAGAACGAGAATAGAGCATCGACGGAAATGCGGTGTTCGCTTGTGCAATTAAGCAAGCGGTACTCGCAATGATCTGCAACAAAGAAAAGAACAGAACGAGTATTGATTTCATTGTTGATCCTGTATGTGGACGACGGGTTCGGAACAGGTGAATGAATTCCGATTGAAATTGTGCTTCCCACATTGCGGATGTATGGATCACTTTNNCGCATGGCCACACCTGCAACTTCGCTCAGCACGCCACGAGGCGATTATTTTACCAGCACCATTCTTTTCGATTGCACCAAGCCTCCCGCATGAAGCGTATAGATATACACTCCCGAAGCCAGCCTACTCGCGTCGAATTTGACGCTATGCTCTCCAGCCGTTTCCATGCCATCGACCAACACTGCCACCTCGCGACCGAGCAAATCATANNTGAACGGATTGGGGAAATTCTGACGCAAGCCAAATGTGCTCGGAACCCCTATTGGTTTCGGGATATTCGCAACTATTCCTGGACTCTTGATCCGGATTGCCGGATCTCCGAGGAAGGTCAATCTCCTCATCATGCTTTCCGGGTCTTCATTCCTCGCGAGTTTGAATGCCATCCCGGCGGTCTGATCCGGATCCGCAATCAAATGAGTAAAAATAGATGCAGTTGTTCGTTCAATGAGTTGCTCGTAGTTTGGCCCCGCCGATGCCACGCATGCGACCGCCCCACCACCCGGTTGTTGGAGAAGGTGGACTGGTATGGATGTCGAGGGGCGGGTGTCGAATCTCAAATTGCAGCCTTCGAGGAAGCAGACCGGAAGTCGATTGCCATTCGTAAGCGAACCAACTGTTGAAGTCGTGAAATACCGCGTCGCCGAAAGCACGGTNNGAGGTGCAAGAATGGACTGTTGATCATTCAGAACAAGCTCGAATATGTTGAACGCCATTGAATCAACGTCGGCAAGTCCAAGGCTCCTGCCGCACCAAGCGCCGACTGTCGAAGTGTCATACGCAATCTGTTTCTCAATCATCACATTTAATCCGGCAGAATCCCATGCCGGGAGCCGGCCGAGAACGGCCTGGGCTTGACCGTAGGAGCCGGTCACCCGGGAAAGGTCTTCCACGAACCAGTGATCAATGTAAAGACTGTCATCGTTTACCAGGAGGGGATACAGGGGATCGGGTTCTCGATGAGATGGGATGGTATTGACATTGCCAGCCAACACAAGATACTTCGGCGAAGGGTGTTGCCATTCCTTCAAACNNCTCAACGCAGAATCCGGACTCGTTGCAGTTCCAAACTGTGCAAGAACCGAGTCGAACGGGACGACCATTGTAGTGAAAGAATCATGGAGATGTCGGAACGAAGCAAGCCTATCCGCAAGCAGCATGTACGACGCAGGAGTGATAACGACGTAATCGGCCTGATTGGTTGCATTCTTGAGATCCTGTGAGAACAGACTGGAGCAATTTGCGATGAAGAGGAAAACAACCACAATGGCGCAAGCGCACATATTCCTTCTGAGGGTCTTCATACAGTCCTCCTGGATTGACCTCAATTGAACTTGCAGTCTGATTTGGCTGGTTAAAAGAGCGAAGAGAACAATGTTACGATCTCTTCTGCAAAACATGATTTGATCGAAATTGCGGACAATTCTTACAGGGGAAGATAAGCGTCGGTGACTGGGGTTTGGAAACGGTGTGCCGTCTCATGCCAGTGCTCCTTTCGGTACTACATAATGAATTGTCTGGTATTGATACTGCTGGTCAGCGGGCCAGCTTGTAGCAATCGGTCAATTCACTCTCCGAAGTTCGCAGCAATGAGACGTACGTTGATGAAGGTATTGTATGAAGGACGACTCGACGTGAAACTCGCAAATCTTCTTTTCAGATGCAAGAGGAGCGCCGGAAAAGTGCTGAGCCACCTGGCGTTGTGTCCAACACATCCCTGGATAAATCGCGGAAAATATCGGATTGTAGAGCAATTCCTGAGAGCCAAACACCATTACAATTTTCTTGCGCAGGCTCGCCGCTTCAACTCCGCGAACCCCGTGTTAGTACTTCGCATTCCCACTACCTGCCAGTTCCTTGTCAAACACTTCCTGGGTCTTTGTGATCCGATATCCGAGCTTGGCATAAAATGCTTGTGCCTTTTCTCTTGCTGCATTGGTGCGTACGCGAATGCGTCGACATCCTTTCTTCTTCGCCCAAGCCTCGCCGGCAGCAACAAGCATGCTTCCCACGCCGCCTCCACGACACGCTTCGGTCACAATAAGTCCACGGATCTCAGCAGAGATTCCGCTCTCCAGAGAGAGGTTTACGGACATATGAATCCAACCAACAATCGCATCCATCTCAGCTACGTATATGGCATGATGCGGATCGGCGGACGCTCCCTCGATACGGTTCCGCATTTCTTCGGTTGTCGTCGGATAGCCAAGTTCACCGGCGAGTGCGGCCAGGGGTGCGGCATCGGCTGGCATGACCGTTCGTATTCTGGCGACTGGAGTCATTCAGTTTCAAAAGCGATGTGTTGTCCGATCACAAAGAGGTTCAATTGGGGGGGAACAAGAAACTGTACCTCTTCCTGATTTCCGGGATCAAGTACTCTGCAAAGGCCCCCACCTCGTCGTACTTCGGCGAGAAACCCCAGTCGGATCGTGCGGCGCTGTCGTCCACATCCTCAGGCCAGGAATCAATGATCGCCTGCCGTTT
>PMNP01000114.1 GCA_003161755.1 Ignavibacteriota bacterium
GAAGCTCTGGGAATAATGGTGGCTGGTCTGTCAGGTGTGCGCGATGCCGGTGCGGCCCCCCATATCACATGGCTTTCGAATGGAGGATCCGAATCCCTCAACGTGCTGATTGATGAATGGCTGAGTGGGCTGGGCTCGAATAGACGGTTCCGCTATGAACCGTTCGACAATGCCTCACTAAGAATGGCATCGATGCTTGCGTTCGGTCGTGATGAAATCCCATCATTTATCTTGGGCAGTGCAACAGTGGTGGTCTCGTTCGGAGCGGATTTCCTGGAAACGTGGCTATCTCCTGTCCACCAAGCGGTCGAATGGTCCACTCATCGAGGTACAGGAGATCGACGAAGCATAACAATTGTTGCAGGGCCGAGGCTGAGTGCAACAGCCGCCTCCGCTGACAGATTCTTTGTTGCAAAACCCGAAGATCTACCCTGTCTGGCTCTCACGGTATTGGAGATGTTGCTCCAATCGAAAAAGTCATCAGGCCTTGCGACGGCCGAACGAGCGAGGGTCGAATCCATTGCCCGCAAATGTCGCTCGCAGGTTCCGGCTCGGGAGGGGACAGCGTTGGCGGACAGTGCCCGGGAGATTTGCATTGCGCTGGCTGGAGCAACGCACAGCATCGTGATGCCAGGAGATTCAACATGTGACGGGGCAGGTGGAACCATGACGGCATTCCTGTCCCTCCTCATCAACTATGTCTGCGGGAATGTCGGATCAACCCTTTTGTATCAATCTGCGCGTCGGTCATCACGCTACGATGAAATGCTTGATCTTCAGCAAAGGATGAACGCGGGCGAAGTGCCGGCTTTGTTGATCAATGATGCAAATCCGGTCTATGCAATGCCCGACGGGATTGCCTTTGCCAAAGCGATGAGGCATGTTCCGATCGTTATAGGTTTTGGCACATGCACAGATGAAACGCTTGAAGAGGCGAGCCTGGTGTTTCCAACGCATAGTCCGCTGGAAGCTTGGGGAGATGTTGAACCGTTCGACGGTGTTCATGGACTTCAGCAACCTGCGATAATGCCGCTCTACGGGACGCGCCATTTGGGGGACATTCTGCTTGAGACCGGGAGAAGGATGAACCTCGGGTTTGGTTCGCCTCAGGACACTTACCATGAATACCTGAAGGATCGTTGGACGGAGATTCATGCAAAGTCACAGGCAGGGATGCCTTTCGACCAGTTTTGGTCGCAGGCTCTCTGGAAGGGTGGCTCTTGGGAAAGATTGACGGCGGCACATGTTTCGCTGAAGGAGGGACTTGAATTGCCCGCAGTCCCCGCGGAGGCGGAAAAAGGATCAAGTGCCTTGAGCCTTATGGTGTATCCCCATGTGGGGATGTATGATGGACGTGGTGCGAACAAGCCGTGGCTTCATGAACTCCCCGACCCCATCACCCGGCTTGTGTGGGGTACCGTGGCAGAGATCTCCACAGAAGACGCTGTGCGGCTCGGCATAGCAAACGGCGATATCCTCAAGGTATCGTCTCAGTTTGGTTCAGTGGAAGTCCCCGCGCAAGTGACAAGAGGAATCCATGCGGGCATTATCGCCCTTCCCCTCGGGGGCGGACATACCAACTATGGCAGAACAGCAACAGGCGTGGGCGTCAATGTGAGCAGGCTGCTTAACTCCACTCCTTCGTCGGAAATGTCTGGCGGGGTGTCGTGGAGCGGAACTCAAGTTGATGTGTCCGTCACTGGCAGGACGACTCAGCTCGCATCATTACAAGGATCGGTTTTGCAGTACGGCCGCGAAATCTTTCAGACCAAGGGACAACCCGATCCCGCGCGTCTTCCTGAGGTTGAGCGTGAAACAGCACCCTTGTATGCCGGTCAGGAATACAAAGGTCACCGATGGGGGATGGTGATCGATTTGGATCGATGCACCGGCTGCGGCGCGTGTGTAACAGCTTGCTATGCCGAGAATAATATTCCGGTTGTGGGACGCGATGAGGTGAGGCGTGGCAGAAGCATGACCTGGANNCGATGGACCTGCATCGGGATTCCTCCCGATGTTGTGCCAGCAGTGTGGAAACGCCCCGTGCGAAACGGTGTGCCCGGTCTATGCGGCCTACCATACGGAGGAAGGGCTCAACGGGCAAGTGTATAACCGGTGCATTGGCACCCGGTACTGTGCAAACAACTGTCCGTACAAAGTGCGAAGATTCAATTGGTTCGATCATACGGTGGAAGAACCATTGAACTGGCAGCTGAATCCAGATGTGACAGTTCGCACAAAGGGTGTGATGGAAAAATGCACCTTCTGTGTCCAAAGGATCGTCGAGGCGCGGCATCGGGCGAAGGCTGCGCAACAACCGGTCTCCGATGGTGNNGTGCCAGCAGACGTGCCCATCGAAAGCGATTGTGTTTGGCGATCTGAACGACCCGAAGAGCGAAGTTGTCCGCCTGCGCCGAACAGAAGGGAGCCGTGCATACCGTGTCCTCGAGGAAGTGAATACGGATCCTGCAATCGTGTACATGAAAAGGAAATGGAATGGCAAGAATCGGAAAACATAGCGCACCATGAACGGCCGGTTGACATATGCCACGACGGATGTTGATCTCCTGGTGACTCTGCGGAAACCTGGAAGAGGATATTTCTTGTTGGTGGGATTTCTGATCGTGCTGGTTGGAGTTGGTGCTCTTGCCTGGATGAATCAGATCCGAACCGGCATTGGCCTCGCGGGAAAGAACAGTCCGGTTGGTTGGGCGATGTACATCACGACGTTTGTGTATTGGGTGGGCATCGCGCATTCCGGGACACTGATTTCCGCCATTCTGTTTCTCGTCCGCGTGCGATGGCGTGCCGCAGTCTACCGAAGTGCGGAGGCGGTGACGGTTTTCGCAGTCATGACGGCAGGACTCTTCCCGCNNTCATCCACCTCGGGAGAGTCTGGGTGGCACATTGGATTCTGCCAATCCCGAACTTCGGCGGGCTCTGGCCGAATTTTCGTTCCCCGCTGGCATGGGATGTCCTTGCAATTTCCACATACTTCACCGTGAGCGGAATGTTTTTCATGCTCGGGATGCTGCCGGATCTTGCGATCGCCCGGGAACGATTCAAGGGTTGGCGAAAGAAGGTCTACACCCTCCTCTCCCTTGGCTGGCAGGGGAGCAGCGGGCAGTGGCGGCATTTCACGGCGGCGTATCTGTTCCTCGCAGCGCTCGCAACGCCCCTGGTGATATCGGTCCACAGCATCGTGTCGTGGGATTTTGCCATGAGCATCGTTCCCGGCTGGCATAGCACAATCTTTGCNNCAATCCACTCGGGTCTTGCCATGGTTGTTCTGCTTCTCATCCCCTTGCGCCGCTCATTCGGACTCGAGTCGTACATCACGATGCACCACCTCGAAAGCCTCGCAAAGTTCATTATCTTCACGGCAATGATTGTGGGTTCGGCGTATGGCATCGAACTCTTCATGGCATGGTATGGCGGCAATAGATTTGAACAATCGCTTTTTCTCTACCGCGCGGTGGGAGATTACTGGTGGGCATTCTGGCTGCTCATGACAACAAATATCCTGGCACCCATGCTTTTTTGGGTGAAGAAGATTCGCACAAACATCCCGGCGCTCGTTACCATTTGCATCTTCGTGGAAGTCGGGATGTGGTTTGAACGATTCATCATCATCGTCACATCACTTGCCCATGACTATCTCCCATCGGCCTGGGGGCTCTACCGGCCAACCCTGACTGATTCGGCAATAGTCGTTGGGAGTTTTGCCTGGTTCTTTCTGCTGTTCCTTCTCTTTATCAAACTCCTTCCGTCTGTGTCCATGTGGGAAGTGAAGGAGCAGCTGCCGGCACCCACACAGAAGGAGGCGGCAGCGTGAAAACAGCACAGCCATCAGCGTTTGCCGTATTCTCGAGTCTCGAAGGCACAGTGGAATGCATCAAGCTTCTTCGGGAATCGGGCTATACTTCGTTAGAGGTGTTTTCCCCAGTGCCTGATCATGCACTGCGGGATGCGATGCCGGAGAAAGAGAGCCCGGTGAAAGCATTCACGTTATCAGGGGCAATCCTCGGGTTCTGCATAGGGTGGGGTATCACTCTTGGACCGCTCGGCAATTTTTCTCTGCATGTCGGTGGAAAACCGCTGGAATCGATTCCGCCATTTGCCGTCGTCGCTTATATCTGCACGATTCTGTTTGGAGCCATAGCAACCGTGATGGGGTTTGCGTTGTCCGTCAGGCTTCCGAGCACANNGAGGATTACCTGTGATCATTATGGCATCCATGTGCCATGCGAACCCGATGAGGTTGGACGAGTCATGACGTTGATGAAGATGTGCGGAGCAGACACCATCAGAGAAATCGCAAAAGGGTGACATGAATCGGACCCATGGACCAACGTTCGTGTGCCTCCTGGCAGCGGTTGCTGTCGCGCTGCCGGGTTGTCTCTCCGACGAACCGGACCAGGATTTCCAGGTCCGGGATGACATGTACGTGCAGCCTTCATTCCGCCACAATGAAGATCCCCGTCCGCAACCTGAGGGGACGATGATGACTTTGACCGGCGTGGATATCGCTCCTGATTCTGCCGCCTTTGTGCTGTTGAAGAACCCCTATGCGTTTCAAGGCCTGTCCCTCGACACGGCGAAAACACTCTTTATGACGTACTGTTCACCGTGCCACGGTCCTGCCGGCCGTGGAGATGGACCCGTTGCCGCGAAATTCCAGACGCCGCCCGATCTTACCCTTCGCCGGTTTCGGGATCTTACCGACGGAACGATTGCGTACGTTGCGCGCAATGGCTATCGACTGATGCCGCCACATCGGGAGATGACGACGGGCCGTGAACGATGGATGATCGTGACACACATTCGGAGACTTCAGGAGTGACTGGACTGCGGAGAAACCGTGCTGTAGTGCTTCGTGAAGAGACTGGCAAGGTGTTGTTGGCACTTGTCGTTCTCGGAACAGCGGTCTTCCTGGGGGGACTCTTTGTTGATGCGAGCCGTACATGGCAGATCATGTATGTGAATTTCCTCTTCTGGTCTGGATTGGCGCAGGGCGGGGTTGTTGTTTCTGGCGTGTATAGGATGACAAACTCGCATTGGAGCGAACCGTTTCGCGGAATCGCCGAAGGGACGAGCGCGTTTCTTCCTGTAAGTTTCGTGTTACTCCTCGTGATGATGGCGGGGGGACGTTGGATCTTTCCCTGGTGGTCTGCCCCCGTGCCTGGGAAAGCGCTGTGGCTGAGCCCTCAGTTCCTGTTTGGCAGGCAAATCCTGATTTCCGCATTCCTCCTCTGGCTGAGCCTTAAATACGTAGCCGCATCTGCGTTGGGTGAGAAGAGCTTGCTTAACGGCCTTCGACGATTCCACGCAGGCATTCCTCCTGTACTGGAAGCCGCAAGTGTGCCGCCCGAAACGGCCCGCTTGCTCTCACGGCTAACACCCCTTCTGCTGGTTTCCTTCGGGATCCTCTTTCCGTTTGTGGGGTTCGATCTCGCAATGTCGCTCGATCCTTCATGGAGCAGCACGTTGTTCGGTTGGATGTATGCGCTGCACGCCTTCTACGGTGGCATTGTCGCTACCATGCTGTTTGCCCTCGCTTCACATTTGTGGCTGGGATTGGACTCGGAATTCGGGAAAGAGGAGTGGAGGGACATGGCAAATCTGGTACTGGGAATAAGCCTCCTGTCAGGCGGATTCGCCTGGTCACAATATCTGGTGATCTGGTACGGAAATCTTCCTGAAGAGACTTCATTCCTTGTGTCGCGTTTTCACACCCCTCCCTGGCCCGTCGCCACCTGGCTGTCAATCTTCGGCGCGTATTTTCTGGGATTGTTCGCGTTCATCGTCAAGCCTTTGAAAGAACATCCCGCTATCCTGTTTGTTATTGGCTTGTTGATCTTGAAGGCTCTTTTTTTGGAGCGATTCGTTCTTGTCGTTCCCTGGCTCTGGCACGGCCGAGATTTTCCGTTCGGATTTCTGGAATCGTTCGTCACTCTGGGATTCGCCTCAAGCTTCGTATGGGTTTGGCTCTTCTACGCCAAGAAGATGAAGCACGCCGGCAACGATTCCCAATAGGAATAAACACATGACGATACCGCAAGAGACTATCCCTAAATCCGGTCAATGTTGGCCTGCCAAACGTACCGCTTTCCTCATCATCCATGGGATAGGTGAACAGCTACGTTTTGAGATACTGGATGAATTCGCGGCATCGTGTTGGCATTCCCTGGAAGTGCTTAACGAGAATTCCTCCATCTCAGGGTCTCATGTTTTGCGAACGATTGACGGCCGACTGGACCATGCTGTTGTTCTTGCTCGGTCTGATAGTGAGCCTTCACCTGTGGAGTTCCGCGAATACTATTGGGCAGACAAAGCCGAGCGACTGGTGGATCTTGGCGCCATTGGGCAGTGGCTGATGGATATTTCTGAAGCAGCGCAGAGGTATTACAAGGAAAACGAAGATCTTGCCGCACGCTATTCCTCGGATCACGTTCCGGCCTTTTCCGGCAGGAAGTTCAAACGGCACTGGTATCTCCGATACCTGGGGTGGTCATTCCGCCTTCTTTCATTTCTGCCAAGTAGCGTGATTGGATGGGTACTTCGATGGCTGTCCCCAATTTTCTTCTTCCTCAATCCCCTTTTCCGCTGNNGGCGCAGTCCAGGCGATACGCGGGATGTTGGATGATCCCGCTGTTTTTCAGGTGGTTGTGGCGGGCCATTCACTTGGTTCAGTGATAGCGTATGATGCGCTTAATCATATCAACCAGGCGATGAATACAGGAGAAATCAGCCCGATGCTGGCGAAGAAAATCCACGGCTTCGTGACGTTTGGTTCACCACTCGACAAGATTG
>PMNP01000062.1 GCA_003161755.1 Ignavibacteriota bacterium
CAGGGCCGACCCGTCGTACCCCAGCAGGGCCGCGATGAACAGCAGCACCAGGACCAGCCACCTGGGAGGCAGGAACAACCCGGCCAGCACGACGACCGGCAGAAAAATCAGGAATCGTAAGACAATCATGGTTTCCCCGATCACATAACGTTGTGTTAATAGGAAATCTGGATACGCGGCGATAGCATGAAGAAATACTTCTGTTCCCAGGGTTTTGGTGCACGAAATGCCGGAGCGTAGTACTTGAGGTCAATGAAAAGAAAATGCCTCACCACTTCCACCCAGCCGGTGACAAAAAGCAGGGAGTTGTAGATCTGGATGCCTGCACCATAGAGCCGCTCCCCGAGATAGTCATACTCGACCTTGAGCACCGGACTCGTAACATCGAATTTCTCAATGGTGTTCACCCTTCCGGCGGTTCTGTCAGCCATGTCGTGTGCCACCTGGTGATAACCTATTCCTCCCGTGAAGGTGAACGCATGATCACCCCATTGCTCGGCATGCGAGAAATAGAGCTGAGACGTTGTATGGAGAGAGTACGCGCTCACGCTGTCAGGCACTTTGGAGGTAATGACACCTGCTGTAAGTTCCCCAACAGCGAGCCGGAAGCCCAGTGCGTTGCTTCCCAAGGATTGTTCATACTCGCCGGAGAAACCTGTGCTGCCCACGAGACGGGNNAGGCGGGTCTGATGGAGAGGGGATCAAGTTGCTGATGAGTGTTATAGCCATAGGGGAGGGGGAGCAGGACGCCCAGTCTTAATCCTTGGATGATCGCTCTCACGCTGAAGTCGCCGGTCGACCAGAAATGGTAGCCGAGTTCCTCCCGTCCGAGAACCCCTCAGACGCCAAGGCCATTTGCCAACAGGAGACGTGTGGCAAACGCAGAGGCAGTGAACGTCGCGTAGCGCGGTGTGGTGCCAAGTTCATCGGTTCTCGGAGGTTCGGGAGGGGTGGCAACAATTCGTCGTTGATAATCTTTATGAAGAATGACTTCTTGAAGGGAATCGCTGAGCATCTGGCGCGTTTCCAGCCGCCCCAAATGCCGATCACCGATGGAAAGATCCATGATCTCAGTCGGTCCGGGATTGGAAACGACGACCAAATCGTCATCCGGCGAAACGCCGGTATTCCGAAGACGAAATATTCTTCTGACACGTTCGCGCAAATCACGGTCGAGGACGATCCACGACGGGTAGAACGGTCGGTACACACTGTCGATCTGGTTGAGTGAGGCAATCATCCGTTTCAATTGATCGCGTTCTAGAGTGCGTTCCCCAATGCGTTGTTGCAGCAACGCGAGGCTGTCCTCAATGCTCGTACCTCTTGCAGGATCTGGTGGACCGGCAGGACAAGGTCGTGTTCCGAGAAGGATGAGGATGCCGGAACCAACAATCATGATGCTGAGGTATCGTGTCTTAATCATTGAGTTCCGACTAAAAAGTCAAACGTAGCTTAGGGGAGATGAAGAAGAATTCGGGATTCTCCCACGGACGGAGCGATGAAGCAACCGGCCAGAGATATCGCGCTTCGATGCTGAGCGTTTCAGGAATAATGTCGATTGAACCGAACAGGCTGACCGTGAGATCGTAGAACTGCACGCCGAGGCGCATAGACTCTGCTTCGTTGGTCCGGACATACTCAAGACTGACATACGGTCCGAAAGATTCGTTCTCATCGAGTACAGCAAAGCCCGCCGTGTTCTGATCCTGAATTGTTCGAGCATGGTTGATATGGTGCATTCCCAGGCCGAACTTCGCCCGCGCCCTGCTGTTCGGGCTGATTGTGATGCCAAACGAGGACCAGAGTTCCATGTACCCCGATAAGTAATAAAAATCCGAAGGGTCTGTCAGGCTCGTCAAATTGTCAGAGTTCATGCGAAGAAACGCCAGCGAGCCTCCCACAGTGCCGAAGTCGGCGGATGCGGCAAAGCCTGGGGCGCCATTGATGCGTCTCGGACGCAGGACAAGAGGTCCGAGAAGGGAGGTTTCGTGGAGTCCTCCCCGGATTGGTAAGACTAATCCGACCTTGACCATGTCGTACATGGTCAAGAGCTGCACCGTCCCGCTTGACCAAAATGGAAGGTTTGCGTCGTCAAACCCCAGCCGGATTTCTTCTCCCCAGTCCTTTCCCACGCGCACCATGAGGCCTGAGAGATCCAGGACAGCAAGAGTCGTGTGCGGCGGTGCGATCGTCCGACCATACTCTTGCGAGGAGACATTGGTGAGCCTTCCCACATCCATGGACTCCGGACGGAATTCCGTAGGAATGGTGATGGACGGATCCCGCAGTTCGACGTTCTGAGAGTAACGGTAGCTTTGCGCCACCTTGCTGTACAAATGACGATCTCCTGATTGATCGATTGCCCGTTTGAGTGCCACTCCTTTGAACACCGCATTGCCAAAACGGACTTCCACAACATCGTCTTGTGTCGTTGAAAGAACCACGGCCTCGGCACCGGCTTCGCTCTGAACCGAAGAATCTGTCTCCACAAAAACCGAAAACAGTGAATCCCGCAACGCGGGATTGTTCATCCTCCAGGACCTGAGATTCGTATTCCATAGTGCCCTTGGGTCCACCGTAGAAGCCTCGAGAACATGCTGGAGGAGCTGGACTTCCTGGTCGAGATCGAACAGCGAGTCCTTCAATGATTGAAGGGTTTCCTGCTGGGCGAAGGCGGGTGGTGCAAGGGTCATGGAGAGGANNTGGACTGCTGATGGCTCATGCATGATCATCTGTTGTTTGAGCTTCCTGTCGTTCCGTTGTTCACGCATCGATTACGGTGGCAGAAGGCTCTCCAGAACCCTCTTCTCTTGCCTCGTTGTCTGTGAACACCGGTTGACCTCGATTGGTTGCATTCATGGACAGTTTACAGAGGACAGTGGACAGAGGACAGTGACAGAGGCGGAGAAGAAGCCTTGAGTAGGAGGAAGGCGGTATGAAGTAAGCAGAAACCAGGATGCGACGATAGCCGCGGACATATGGTGTGGGGATAAGAAGGATACCCCAATCGGCTTCACCAGGTTCCTTCTCACATATGGCCAGGCCTCGACCGGTGCTTCCCATCGGTAGTTAACGATCTCTCCGCCAAAACGCTACTTGCGTGGAACGGAGGTGTGCGGCCAGTCGAGTGGCTCGCGACCGTTGGGAGTGCCGTCGAATAGTGCTATGGGTGTTTACACCTATTGAATGGCAGGAGGGACCAAAGTATCTTCCCAAGTGCAGGGGAAATGCTAACGTGCATAACATTTTGTTCATCAAATCCGAATTTCTGGTATACTACGAAAAGAGCTTCCGTATGGTCACCGCTCTGTTCCAAGCATATCGTATTGCCATTGTCGCGGGATCGATCCTGTTCCTTCCGGTAATTGTCCTTTCCGCTCAGGTCAACCACACGATGACGGGAGTCGAAAAGGCTCCAATATCCAGAAGAACACCATCTGGCGGGAAGGATTCCACGCATGCTGCAAAACCGGTAAGGAAGCTTGAAGCCAAGGAAAATGTTCGTCGGGGCAACTCTGTTGATGCAAAGCCGACTCCCTCGACTTCAATTCGAAAACTCCCTGCATCGGCCGGCAATCAGCACGTGATTGCGAAGCCCCCCAAAAACGTGTCACTTGTCAAACCTCCGAGAACTGTGAACAAACCTCAGGAAGGCGCTGTAACAAAACTGGCGATTGGGGCTAAGCCGATGTCCTACAATGGCAAATGCCCCGCCGAAATATCGTTCCATTGCGCGATAACCGTAAGTCATCCCCCGGTTGCGATCGAATACCAGTGGGAGCGAAGTGACGGTGTAACAAGCGCGCGCCAGCGTGCGGAAATCCGCGGAACGAGCTTGACGGTATACGACTCATGGACCTTGGGTGAAGGAAAGGAACATCTGCGCGTCTGGGAGAAATTGCACATATTCTCTCCCAAAGACCGTAGTTCCGCACCGGTTGCCGTGAATATCAATTGTCATTAATGTGCATCAGTTCGTCCCACTCAATTACGAGGCAGAGTATGCTGACGAAATATTCGGTTGCTGTTCTGCTTGCAGCGTTTCTTGTTGTGGCAACTGCGTTGTCCGGTCCTGGCCCCGCTTCCCCAATCACGGTCAAACAAACGGCAGAGAAGATTACCGTGACGGGAGGAAAGGGAAAGAAGATTGCTTCGGATAAGTTTGCACTCAGCAGCGATGGATGGTATATTATTAAGATCGCGTACACAGGTCCTGATGTCAGTGTGTGCCAACTTTCACTGGTGACGCAGCAAATGGTTACAAGCAAAGAAACCATCGGTGGAATGTTGACAAACTGGTTTGGGCCCAGTACGACCGAAAAGATTCAGGACAAAGGCTTGGCAAAGTCCGAAGACTATATGATTTATGTGGATGAAGCAGACGGCCCCTGGAGTGTCGAAATACTCAAAAACCCCAAGCCCATACCGGTTTCCACGAACACTGTCTTCAGTGGGACGACGAATAAGGTGTCGCCGTTCTTCCATCTGAAGAAAGGCTCAGCAAAATTCACGATGCATCAGAAGCCGAATGGACGATTCCCTTCGAGGCTTGAAGTGACCCTCTACAATGCCGACAATGGTACTTTGGTAAACTACCTCTGTCACAATTCGACCGAAGCAACGCAAACAGCAACTGAGGATATCAAGGCAGCCGGCAACTACGTGCTGGGGATCATCGGCGGCGATAGTTGGGATGTCTCCTACACTCAGTAAGTCGCGGCCCGCCGGATTGAGCGGAGAAGATGAGACTCATATAGTTATGGGGATGACGACCTCCGCTTGAGTTGTAGAATTGCTGAAGTGTGTCGTTCGATTCACGTGATAAATGGAGGGTCGGCAATTGCAGAAGATATCCACCCGTCCCTTTCTGGTTTGGGCGATGCTCGGCCTGTCGGAGACAATAGCAGTCGGTCAGACGATTACCATCGATGGTGCTGCTGTTGGCAAGCGCTTTGATGGCATCGGCGCCGTAAGCGGTGGGGGGGCAACCTCGGTACNNGTTCTGGATTTCCTCTTCAAACCAAAGTTTGGAGCCTCGATCTCCGCATTGCTGGTTGAAGTGCCCGGCGACGGAAATTCAACGCAGGGCTCAGAGCCAAGCCACATGCATGTCAGGAATGATGAGAACTACAACAGAGGCTATGAGTGGTGGCTCATGAGGGAGGCCAGGAAGAGGAACCCATCGATCATGCTCGACGCAAACGCCTGGGGGTGTCCGCGGTGGGTGGGCGACAATTCGTTCTGGTCACAGGATATGTGCGACTACTACGCGAAGTGGATCAAGGGACTGAGGGATGAACATGGACTTGATTTGGATGCAATCGGCTGCCGCANNTTTTCCGGGCCACGCTCAATCGCAATGGGCTGTCGAAGGTTAAGATCCACGCTTTTGACAATTGGGGAGATGAGAAGTTCGCGTGGTGCAAAGACATGAAAGCCGATTCGACGCTGAGGGCTTCGGTTGACATCATGAGTGCCCATACCATGAACGAATTGCCCGCACCGGCGGACGTTATCCAATTGAGTGATGCGCTGGGGAAGCCAATCTGGAATTCAGAAGAGCACATTTATTACAAAGGGTTCGACTGTGAAATCCGGATGGTCGAGTCATTCAACAGGAACTTCATCAAGAGTGGCGCGACAATGATTGTGAACTGGTTCCTCGTTGCGTCCACGTACCCCATCGAGCCATTCCCGGAAGATCCGGCGATCATGGTTGCGCGTGAACCCTGGAGTGGACACTACTCCCTCCGGCCTGTCCTCTGGGGCTATGCCCACTATGGCCAGTTCTGCCAAGGTGGTTGGCACTATATCAATGGTGCTTGTGGAGAACTTCCGGGTGGGGGAACGTACGTTTCGTTGAAGTCTCCCGGAAATGACTACAGTATTATTATAGAGACGAAAGATGCCACGTTGAATCAGACCATCACGTGCAAGACGCTCGGCGGGTTGTCCTCCAATCCGCTCTGTGTTTGGCGCAGCAATGCGTCGGAACAGTTTGTGAGATTGAGCGATATCACTCCGGTGAATGGTACCTTTGAGATTACCCTGGAACCACATTCCATCTACTCTCTCTCTACAACAACCGGGCAGCAGAAGGGCTCGTTTGACAATGTTCCGACGTCGGCGACGTTTCCATTTCCGTATTCTGAGACCTTTGACGGGTACAAGGATGCCCGTGCTTGGGGCTACTTGCCGCACTATACTGCCGACATTGCGGGTGTGTTTGAGATCGCTGATCGTCCTGACAATGGCGGGAAATGTCTGCGGCAGGTCGTCGGCGCAGGATCGCAGAGCTGGGCTCCTGAATGGTTGCCATACACAATTCTCGGAGATCCTCACTGGAAGGATTATGAAGTTTCTGCCGATGTCTGTCCCGATAGCGGAGGGTGGGCCGGAATCATGGGGCGTGTCAGCGGGACGGGAACAGGCTATGGCTGCAAGCCGAGTGGCTATTACATGAACATTGCCTCGAATGGGACATGCGAGCTGTATGTAACCAAACAAGACGAAAAGATCGAACCAGGGACACTCCTGGCAACGGGTAAGGTGTCCAGGATTGCCGCTCACTCATGGCACTCCCTCTTGCTCCGATTTTCAGGTTCCACCATCACAGGGTTTGTAGACAAAGCACAGGTTCTTGCCGCAACAGACACAACATTTTCCGAAGGGATGTCAGGTCTGGTAAGTGGCAGCAGCAGTAAGACAAGGAATTCTGCACTCTTTGACAATCTCATGATACGGGCGGTCAACGGCGCTCCTTCAGCCCAGCATGAATTTCCCGATCATGTGAATCCCATGTATGAACCGGCTGCTCGATGACAGCAGCGACTTCGCAAAGACCTATGCTCTATATGCCACTACCAGAGTTGTCTTTTTGAGTAGCAAACCCAATCGCCGGAAATTTGATCTTCAAGTCCCTTGAATCCGGCTTCAACAATCTGGCGTGTGTGATCGACAAGATCCCTCATCCCGATAAACCGAAAGGAAGCAAAATGTCGAAACTTACCAGAATCGTTGTTCCCCTGGCAGTAATCTTGGCGATGGCCGGAAGTGCTTTTGCACAGATCCCGAACCCCGGCTTTGAGAGCTGGGCCAACGGCGATCCTACCGGTTGGAGCACGGGGAATGGGGTATACACCTTCGTTACACAAACGTCTTCGGCAAACAGCGGATCATATGCCGCCCAAGGAGGGGTGGTCAAAGTCAGCTCCTTCAACATATCGGCCGACCTAAGGACAGCAACCAA
>PMNP01000267.1:0-9485 GCA_003161755.1 Ignavibacteriota bacterium
CTGTCCGTCCAAATGAAGCAGTCGGGCGCGTTGTTGTTGGAAGGATTGCAGAGCCTGCGCGACGTGCTGGGCCGCAGGGCGAAGGAGTTCAAACGGACGGTCATGGTTGGAAGGACACACGGCATCCATGCAGAACCGACCACATTTGGATTGAAACTCGCCCTTTGGTTTGATGAGACCCGCCGGAACATCGCCCGGTACGAATCTGCCATTGAGCGGATATCTGTCGGACAGATTTCGGGAGCAGTCGGCACGTTCGAACATCTTGATCCCAAAGTCGAGGAATATGTCTGCGCGAAGCTTGGGCTGAAACCGGCGCTCGTATCAACGCAGGTCATTCAGCGGGATAGACATGCCGAATTCATGAGCGTGCTGGCATTGATTGGATGTTCTTTGGAGAAATTTGCCACCGAGATCCGGCATCTTCAGAGGACGGAAGTCAGGGAGGCCGAAGAGTTTTTTTCCAAAGGCCAGAAGGGATCGTCGGCGATGCCGCATAAGCGCAATCCGATTACCTGTGAACGCATCGCGGGACTGTCCCGGGTTCTTCGGGGGAATGCCATGGCATCGATGGAGAATGTCGCTCTTTGGCACGAACGGGACATCACCCATTCTTCGGTGGAGCGTGTGGTGATTCCTGACAGTTGCATCCTCCTTGATTATATTCTCGCGCTTATGACTGATGTGCTGGACCATCTCCTGGTGTATCCCGAACAGATGAAGCAAAATCTCGATTCCACGCGCGGACTCATCTTCTCCCAGTCAGTGTTGCTGGCGTTGACAACCAAGGGGATGAAACGCGAGGACGCCTACAGGGTTGTGCAATCCGCGGCGATGGAAGTGTGGCAGTCCCATCAAGACTTCAAGACATTGCTGAAGGCCAATCCGGAAATTGGGGGAGTACTTTCCGGAGCGGAAGTCGATGCGCTCTTCGATATTGGAAAGAGTATCCGGAATGTTGAGTATATATTCGAACGTGTCGGGCTTGCCTGAGTAAACGGTGGTCGGGCCGGCGGATGGATTCTTGCGAAGTGGTAAAGGAGGAGGTCCATGGCGTCGAAGCGATTTCAGAATTTCATTGGCGGCCGGTGGGTGGACTCAAAGTCGGGTCAATCCTTTGAGAACAGAAACCCCGCCAGGTGGGATGAACGCATAGGCGTGTTCCCGCAATCGACAAAAGAAGACGTCAATGAAGCCGTGCAGGCTGCTTGTCAGGCGTTTGAGCGTTGGCGTCGTATCCCCGCCCCCAAACGCGGCGATATCCTGCGCACAGTGGGAGACCTTCTCGTCGCGCGCAAGGAAGAGCTGGCGCGTCAAATGACGCGCGAGATGGGAAAGGTCCTCGCGGAAACCCGGGGCGACGTGCAGGAGGGGATCGACACAGCATATTATGCTGCCGGCGAAGGGCGAAGGCTGTTTGGCANNTGCCTGACAAGTTCAATTTGGCCATCCGCGTGCCGGTTGGTGTAGCAGGGATTATCACGCCATGGAATTTTCCCATGGCCATCCCGACCTGGAAAATCTTTCCTGCCCTCCTCTGCGGCAATACCGTTGTGTTCAAACCTGCCACCGATACTCCCGCAACTGCCACGTCACTTGTGGAAATCCTGGTGGAAGCCGGCGTCCCCGATGGGGTTGTCAATCTTGTCCACGGGACTGGTGGAGAGGTGGGCAATGCCATCGTGTGCCACCCNNACCGAAGTGGGGAAGAGAATATCAGGAGCCGCAGGAGCAATGTTGAAGCGTGTGTCTCTCGAGCTCGGAGGCAAGAACGCCCAAATCGTCCTGGATGATGGTGATATGTCCCTGGCATTGGAAGGCGTCCTGTGGGGAGCGTTTGGAACGACGGGACAGCGATGCACCGCAACAAGTCGTCTCATCCTTCAGGATGGAATCCATGATCAATTCCTGAGCGCTCTTGTGGCAAGAGTGAATCAACTTCGGCTTGGCGACGGCCTTCTCGAAACGACAGAAGTCGGTCCGTGCATTAATGAGGGGCAAAGGAAAACTGTCCNNATTCTGACGGGGGGGAAGATCCCGGACACCGCCAACCTTGCAGGTGGATGGTTTCTTGAACCGACTGTTTTTTCGGGCGTGAAACCGGATCACCGCATTGCCCGCGAAGAGATTTTTGGTCCTGTCCTTTCGGTGATCCGGGTGAGATCTCTTGATGAGGCGGTAAGCGTGCTGAACGATACGGTGTACGGACTTTCCTCTTCAATCTACACAAAGAACATCGACCATGCCTTCCGCGCCATCAGGGATGTCAAGGCTGGGATCACCTACATCAACNNCACCGGGAAGGAGGATGGACAGTCTACGATTTCTTCACCGAATGGAAGACGGTGTATGTAGACTACAGCGGCGGCCTCCAGCGGGCACAAATTGACAATTATGGAAATGACGACGACCAGCATCGGTGATAGGTCATCATGATGTTGCGCAGAGAATACTCTATGGTCCGGAACCGCATATTCCTTCTTTCCTTCTACGAGCATCAGGAGTTCTTCTGAACGTCTGACGGATTGAGCATGTACGTTGTTGCGCCAACTTTCCGTCACCATTTGCGCAGGAGAACTTCAATGAACCCCAACAGGATCAATCCTCGATCCGGCAGCCTGAAGCCCATGGATCCCTCGAATGTGCTTGGATCTCTTGCCCGCCATCTTCTCATTGATGGGTTTGACATCGTCATCGATTTACGGCAGAGTCATGGCTCCCACATTGTGGATGCCAGGTCAGGAAAACAGTATCTGGATTTTTTTACCTTTGTTGCTTCTTCACCCGTCGGGCTCAATCATCCGAAGATGACTGAGGCGGAATTTCTTGCACGGCTTTCTGGTGCGGCAATCAACAAACCGTCTCTTTCCGACATCTACTGCGTTGAGCAGGCGGAATTCGTGGAAACGTTTGTGCGCATCGCGATGCCGGAGTACCTTCCGCACGCATTCTTTGTCGAAGGGGGGACATTGGGAGTTGAGAACGCACTCAAGGCGGCCTTCGACTGGAAAATCAGGAAAAACTTTGCAAAAGGGCATAAGGAGGAGCTGGGTCGAAAGATCCTGCATTTCCAACAATGTTTCCACGGAAGGTCGGGATATACGCTGTCTCTCACCAACACCGATCCCGTGAAAACCGACCTGTATCCGAAATTCTCATGGCCTCGCGTGCTCAACCCTGCAATCAAATTTCCTCTCACGAAAGAAAACCTTGATATTGTGGTTGAGGCAGAAGAACAAAGCCTCAGGCAAATGAAAAATGCTTTCCGGGAAAATGTCGATGACATTGCAGCTATTATTATTGAGCCGATTCAAGGTGAAGGAGGGGATAATCATTTTCGCAAGGAGTTCTTCGTCATGCTGCGCCAGCTGGCCGACGAGAATGACGCNNTGATCTTCGACGAAGTGCAGACGGGGATTGGGATGACTGGAAAGATGTGGGCTCATGAATTCTTCGTCAAACCTGACATGATCTGCTTTGGCAAGAAGACGCAGGTGTGCGGATTTCTCAGCAGTCGGAGAATCGATGAAGTACCGGAAAACGTCTTTGCTGTCCCAAGCAGGCTCAACTCAACGTGGGGGGGCAATCTCGCAGACATGGTGAGAGGACAGCGCTATCTGGAAATTATCGTAGAAGAGGGGTTGGTCGAAAACGCGCGTGTCGTTGGCGATCACTTGCTCGCGAGATTGCAGCACCTTGCGGAAGAATTCCCAAAATTCGTGACGAATCCTCGCGGCCGTGGTCTGTTTTGTGCCTTCGATGTTCCGAATCAGGAATTCCGTTCGAAACTGCGCAATGCCTGTCTTGACCGCGGGTTGATTGTTCTTGGCAGCGGGGAACGGAGCATCCGCTTTCGTCCGCCCCTCACCGTCACAAAAGAAGAGATCAACGAAGGGCTGGAGATCATCCGTACGGCGCTCAAAGAACAAGACTAGCTGCTCTGTCGGAATGCGCCGAGCGCGATCTCACGAGAACAAGATCAGCGAAGAATGACGAGTCGTTGCGTCTGGGTACGCAATGCGCCCGAATGCCCTGTTGCCTGAATTCTGACAAAATAAACTCCGCTGGATACAATTCGTCCGGCATTGTCAGATCCGTTCCATTGTACCGCCCCCGACCCGCTGGGTGAATCAAACGGTGTGAAAGAGCAGACTTCGCGCCCAAGAAGATCAAAGAGCGTTACTGCAACCCGGGATTGCTCGGGAAGTTGGAAGTTGATCCTGAACTGGTGGAGCGATGGGTTGGGGTTGACGGCGAGTGCAAGAATTCCTGCACGTGGCGGCGGATTGCTCACTGCTGAAGGGGCAAAGTTGATCGCCGCGGCGGCATTGAGGATGCCCCAGCCAATGAGATTGTCGGGGTTGGCAGCATTGGATCCGGTCATCCTGAGCCGCGTTGCTATCTGATACGGGTTCTCCGTTGGGTGTGCCTTGAGCACGAGAGCAGCAGCCCCGGCGGTGTTNNGAGAGTCGAGTCGGACAAAGGACTCGCAGCCGCTACCTGCTCCCCCTGAGCCATGATGTCGGGCTTGATTCCGGGCGGGATCGAAGTGGTAGGGCCAACTGAGCTAAATCCTGATCGGATGTCCGTCGGAGTCACCGATCCAACCGTCATCACCGAATCAGCATCAGCCGGCGCATTAAGTGTGTTGTGGAGTGGATTCGAGCCGTTGTTGCCTGCCGCATTCACGACGATCACCCCCTTCCTTACCGCCATTGCCGCCGCTCGGGTGATCAACGTGGTTTGCCCGTTCATGTCCTGCCATGTCCAGCTGGTATACGGAGCATCGTACGTCAGGTATCCGAGCGACGTGCTCGTGACCTGAACACCGAGACTCTCCGCCCATTGAATTCCCGCCGCCCAGTTGTCCTCTTCAATTGGCGTTTCGCTGCTGTCGTTTTCAGTGCGAGCCAGGATAAATGAGGCGCCAAATGCGGGACCAACCAACTCGCCGCCAAGATAACCGCCAATTGCAGAGAGCGTTGCCATGCCGTGTGAACCAAACGAATTCGAAGGATTGAGAGGCACAACGCTCTCTTTGTGGTCGACAAAATCCCGCATCCCGATGATCCTCGACCTGAGGCTGTCAAAGGCATGATGGGAAAATGAGCGGACACCATTATCGAACATGCCAATGATGATCCCTTGTGCGATATTTCCTGTCTGATGGACTTCAGGGACATGGATCATCGACAGGGCATGGTAGGAAAAGCCATAGTATGCGCTGTCATTTGCCGAGGGACGTCCGAGTTTTTGATCGCGAAGAATTGGCGTTGACTGGCCCACCTCCGGTGAGCGGCGATATTGTCCGACGATGTCGATCTCACGAACACAGTCCAATCGCTCGACATTCCTCACCTGCGCAGCTGTTGCCCAGACACTTATGGCGTTGAACCAACGCAACTGGTTTCTGACGGCTGAAACACTCCGAGTGATGAGCGTGACATACTCCGGCGCAAGAGGCAGGGTANNAGGTCCGATTCGTCGATGAGTTGTCCGGGAGGAAGAACGAGGGCACGCCGCTGAAGGGCGCGTTGCGAAATCAGCGCTTCAGGGCCAGCGATTTTGTCAAGGGTGGCATTCCCCTTGTCTCTGAGGTAGATAATACACAGGATTGCCTGGCTGTCCTTCGTGCTCAGTAGATTCTCAGATAATCTGGCACTCACCTTTCCCTGTCCCTCAAGTGAGGCGGGAATGCCAGCGAGCACCAAAGCAGCGACGAGAATGGAGAATCGGGTTTTTGTGCGCATATTACCAAGATTAACTGAGAAACATGTGAAGCCGAATGCTGTTTTTTAAACCTACCGATTGAAGGAGGAAAATGCAAGGGACGTGGCGAGCATCTGTCTCTTGCTACACTGGTGACAATTTGGTAGTATTTAGTGCTTATTCCACCAGGAGACAATCAGGGCGCATTATGGAAACAACCGGCGGTCGCGGGGCAAATCTTGAGCTTAATGTGGATATCGTCCAAAAAATCCTCAAGGAATTCATCAAGGATGAGACGAACCGGGCCGGTTTCTCCAAGGCTGTTGTGGGTCTGTCCGGTGGTGTCGATTCCGCCGTCGTGGCGTATCTTGCGGCCGAAGCGCTCGGTCCAGAAAATGTCCGCGCAGTTCTCCTCCCGTACCGCAGCAGCAGTCCTCTCAGTCGTCAGCACGCCGAAGAAGCAGCCGCGAAGAAAGGGATCACCACTGAACTGGTTGATATCAGCCCGATGGTGGATTCCTACCTCCAGGCCGTTCCGGAAGTCAATCGTGTCCGTGCAGGGAATGTCATGGCGCGCCAGCGCATGATTGTTCTCTATGACATCTCCGCGAGAGAGCGGGCTCTTGTCCTGGGGACGAGCAACAAAACCGAGCTCTTGCTTGGCTACGGAACGCAGCATGGCGATCTGGCCTCTGCCATCAATCCGCTCGGAGATCTGTATAAGTCCCAGGTGTGGCAGCTCGCCGAGGCGCTGGATGTTCCGAAGGTCATTGTCCAAAAGGATCCATCGGCGGATCTTTGGGATGGACAGACCGATGAGGGTGAGCTTGGATTTTCCTACCGCGATGTCGACCNNAAGAACTGGTTCCCATGGGCTTTACGTTGGCATTCATTGAAAAGGTTCGCACGCTCGTGCGGCAAAGTCAGTTCAAGCGCCGTCCGCCTATTATCGCCAAAGTCTCGACCAGGACCGTCAATGTGGAATTCAGATACGCACGGGACTGGGGCATATGAACCCCAAGAATAGTGCTCAAGATTCTGACGAAGCCCCTAATGGTGACCTTGTCAAGTCTCCCGATTCGGCGAGCACTGCGAAGCCCGGAGTTGGGCCGACAAGGATGAGCAAAGAGTCCATTGTACCGGGGGCGCTCTATGTCGTCAGTACTCCGATTGGAAATCTTGAGGACATTTCTTTTCGTGCCATGCATATTCTTGCGGGCGTCGATGTGATCGCAGCCGAAGATACCCGCACGACCGGCATCTTGCTCAAATACCTTGGCATCACCAAACCTCTCGTGAGCTTCTACAGTCGGAACGAAAAACGCCGGTCAAGTGAGCTCTTGAAGCGGCTCCAACAGGGATCATCGGTGGCGGTGGTGTCGGATGCCGGGACTCCCGGGATTTCCGATCCGGCTTTCGCACTGATTCAGGCAGCGACGGAAGAAGACCTTCCCGTCATACCGGTACCAGGGGCGAGTGCTGTTCTTGCAGCCATCGTGGGGAGCGGACTTCCCACCGATCGATTTGTGTTTGAAGGCTTCCTTCCGGTGAAGAAGGGCAGGCAGTCACGATGGAAGCGCCCCGTGGAAGAGGAGCGCACCATCGTCCTCTATGAATCCCCGCACCGCATGGAAAGAACACTCGAGGAGCTGATTGCAAACCTTGGTGACCGGCATATTGCAGTCGCAAGGGAATTGACAAAGAAATTCGAACAGTTTCTCCGTGGGAAGGCGTCAACGGTTCTCGCCCGGTTGCGTGCGCAAGCACCCCGAGGCGAGTTTGTGCTTGTCATCGCAGGTAAGGGGTTGCGCCGCCCAGACAGCGAAAGTCCTTCCACGTAATGCGCTGAGTGTCCGAACTCCTATGAAATCTAAAACTCCTTCTCGTCTTTCCGCAACGACCCATCCCATCGTCCTCGAAGTGAATGCAAGGGTGCTGATTCGATCCCTCTCTGATCTGGCTGGGCACGCGATAACACTAGGGACGATTCCCGAAGAAATTCTGGAAACATGGAGTTCCGAGGGGCTCGATGCCATCTGGTTGATGGGTGTCTGGACGACTGGAGAGATTGGTCGGCAAAAAGCTCTCGAGCACCAGGGACTCATGGATGAGTACAAGAAGGCATTGCCGGATGTTACCCCCGAAGATGTTATCGGTTCACCGTATGCCGTCCAGGCGTACGAAGTAAGTCCAATCCTCGGCGGCGAAAACGGACTGAAGGAACTTCGATCACGCCTTGCGTCAAGAGGAATAGGCGTCGTTCTGGATTTTGTCTGTAATCACACAGCCTGTGACCATGCGTGGGTCATCAAACACCCTGAATACTACGTGCAGGGATCTTCGACTGATGCCCGGAAGAAGCCCGACGAATTCTTCACTGCGAAGACGTCGAAAGGAGAGAAGNNCCGGGATCCGTACTTTTCGCCCTGGACTGATACCGCGCAGTTGAACTATGCCTCGAACGTGGCACGAAGGGCTCTCGTCGGCCTGCTGAAATCAATAGCAACGATGTGTGACGGAGTGCGATGTGACATGGCAATGCTGGTATTGGAGGATGTGTTTCAGAAGACCTGGGAGGGAAGAACTGGATCTTCCAAGACCAAAACACCTGGTGAGTTTTGGGAGAAGGCAATCAGTCAGGTGAAGTTGAACCATGCAGGATTCCTTTTCCTGGCTGAATCGTACTGGGACATGGAGTGGAAGCTTCAACAGCTTGGTTTTGACTTTACCTATGATAAGAAACTGTATGATCGACTTATCCGTCAGGACGCCGGACCGGTGCGCGAGCACTTGAAGGCGGACATGGAGTATCAGCGGCGCAGCATCCGATTTATCGAAAACCACGACGAGCCGCCGATTGCCTGTGCAATGCCGTCAGAAGGCTGGCATCATGCCGCTGCCATCATCGCCTCGACAGTCCCCGGCATGCTGCTTGTCCATGAGGGTCAGTTGGAAGGGAGGCGCGTCAGGCTTCCGGTCCAGCTCGGAAGATGTGTGCCTTCGGCGGCAAGCGAAGAGACGCGCAATTTCTATCGGAAGCTGTTTGCCGCTCTTGATCACCCGGTGTTCCATTCTGGAACTTGGATGCAACTGAACCCTTTTCCGGCGTGGCAGGAGAATAGTTCAAACCAGAATTTTTTGAGCTTTTGGTGGCAGCATGAAAGCGAAGGTATCCGGCTCGTGGTGGTGAATTATGCAACATATAGTTCTCAGTGTTATGTCGAGCTTCCGGTCGGGTCACTGCCCGGAGCCGCCCTGGGATTTCGAGACCTGATGGGACCGGCTGTCTATGTTCGTGCGAAGGAAAGNNAACGCTCGTGGCTTCCACATCTTTGAAGTAAGTACTGCAAAACCGCTCTAATTTCTGCGCTTTTTCTTTTTTCCGCTTGTCCTTGACTCTCAATGGGAAAGATGTATATTGTTAGCACTCATCAACGTCGAGTGCTAATATTCTGTTGCAGCCAGTACTCTACAAATCACCAATCTGGAGGTGCCCATGAAAATTAAGCCATTGGCCGATCGTGTGGTCNNAGAGTATTTGATCATGCGCGAAGCGGATATCTTCGCAATTGTCTAACCGGCATTGACGGAAACGATCAAAGGAGATTATCGACTATGTCAGCAAAGATTATTCAATATAGTACAGATGCCCGTGCCGCACTGAAGCGGGGCGTTGACCAATTGGCGGATGCCGTGAAGGTAACGCTTGGGCCCAAAGGTCGCAATGTCGTGATCGACAAGAAATTTGGCGCTCCCACCATCACCAAGGACGGCGT
>PMNP01000267.1:9558-9713 GCA_003161755.1 Ignavibacteriota bacterium
GCCCAGGTCGGCGCCATCTCCGCAAACAATGACAAGCTGATTGGCGATCTCATTGCCGATGCCATGATGAAAGTCGGCACCGACGGCGTGATTACCGTCGAAGAAGCGAAGGGGACCGACACGACCACCGAGGTTGTGGAAGGCATGCAGTTCGA
>PMNP01000094.1 GCA_003161755.1 Ignavibacteriota bacterium
AGTCGGTCTGGACCGGCATGCAACTCACACAGCTCATGACCATCAATGCTGTCCATTTCCTGGCCGGGGGTATGATTGAAAGCAGACACGTCGAACAAAGTCCGAACCTTGGGAATAGGATGGAAAATGCAACTGCGATTTGGGCCAAAGGCGAGGGGTCTCTCGGTGATGTGTTGACGCTTGCAACGTACGGTCGACTCGACAGGTATCTGGGATTCACCAAACCCGGCATTGGCGCGGATGCCCGATTGTCGTTTGATTCATCCCTTTCCATTTTCGGCGGATTATCAACGTCCCACCACATCCCCAACCTCATGGAGCGATACTGGACTGACAGTACAGTGGTCCGGGTTGGTTCGATTGAACCGGAACGCCATTTCGTGACAGAAGTGGGGTTGCAGTTCTCCTTTCCCGGTGGAACCACAGGAAGATTCGCCATAACGCACCGGTTGATCAACAACCCCATTCTCCTTCTTCCTTACGACCGACCATCCGTGTTTCCCGGGATCACATTTGTTAACGGGGACCGGGAAGAAATGACCACTGCCGATGTTTCTCTCTCCCTACGATGGTGGCATTTGCTTCTTGAGGGCACAGGAACGTATTTCATCAATCGAAGCGGCGCAACCCTCCCCAATGATCTCCCTCGCGTTGCGCTTTATGGCGGACTCTATTTCCGAGACAAGCTGGTATCAGGCAATCTTGATTTGAAGGCAGGTATCCGCGGATGGTATCGTTCCGGAAGCTGGGGCATGGTGTTTAATCCGGAGATCGTCGCCTACGTTCCTAACACCGAAGTCCCTCTCGGAAGGTCGGCTACGGTTGATTTGGTTGTCATCGCACACCTTGGCGACGCCTACGTCGACCTCGTGTGGGAGAACCTGCCCAACATTGTTTACTATGCAACCCCGTATTACCCCGGGCTGGATCGTGAAATTCGCCTGACCGTTGGGTGGGATTTCTGGAATTGAATTCTCCGGACAGCAGGACACCATGGCAACACCACACATAGTGACAGTTTTTGGCAGTTCTCAGCCCAAAGAAGCGGAAGAGAGCTATACCACCGCTTACGCCGTTGGAAGTGAACTCGCGCGCGCAGGTTTTGTCGTGTGCAATGGAGGTTATGGAGGAACGATGGAGGCATCGGCCAGGGGTGCGAAAGATGCCGGGGGCACGACCATGGGCATTACGTGCGGCGCCGTGGAAGGAAAAAAGGCTAATCGATGGATTGATCGAGAATTTCATGAGGCGTCCCTCACAGAAAGACTGATGAAACTCATTGCGATGGGAGATGCCTACGTTATTCTCAGGGGAGGCACGGGGACACTGCTGGAGCTGGCCGCAGTGTGGGAATTCGTGAACAAGGGGCTTCTCCCCGAAAAACCCATCATCGTGCTCGGCCCGTTCTGGCATGGGCTTATCCAAACGCTCAAGGATGAACTTGCGTGGGAAGGGATGGAGGATTGTTCCCGGTATGTTATTGAGGCTTCCTCTCCGGAGATTTGCGCCCGCGAGATATCCCGACACTTTCGCAATCAACTTTCAACGATCCCACCGCCTCTGCCCTTGACGATATCGCGATAGTCTCTTGCCAGCTCTGTTGGCGAGCGAAGTGGAAAGGCAACTGCGGAACGAGCAGTGCATCGCTGCAGGAGGAACAATGAGCTTGAGTGGAAAGCAGTTGCTTCAATTGATCGACGAAGCATATGACCACAAAGCCTGGCACGGACCGAATCTGAAGGGTTCACTGCGGGGGGTTGACGTCAAAACCGCGCTCTGGCGCNNGCGACGGCACAATATCTGGGAAATCGCTCTCCATGCGGCCTATTGGAAGTACGCTGTCCGCCGCCGGTTGCTCCATGAGAAACGGGGATCATTCGCATTCAAAGGAAGTAACTGGTTTGCGCGCGACAGGTCATGGACCCTGACAGCCTGGAGTGATGATCGCAGGCTTCTTGAGGAAGAGCATCAGCGGTTGCGGACCGTCATCGCCGACCTTGATGATGAGTTTCTGGCGCACACACTCCCTGGCCGGAAGGAACGCTTTATCCACCTCCTTCAGGGAATTGCCTGTCACGACGTCTACCATGCCGGGCAAATTCAACTTTTGAAACGCATGGCACGATAACGTCACCCCTCACCGCTTCCCCTCCGCCACGACCTGGTTCAAAACCTCCATTGTCAGCCAAGCGGCGTTCTCCCATGTAAACCGTGACGCAAATTCCATTCCCGCCAAACCAAGTCGATCCCGGAAATCCTTGTCCTGCAGGATTTCTGCGACATCTATTGCCAGGGCAGCGTGATCACCGAAAGGAAATAGCATGCCGGTCTGTCTGTGGCACACCGCGTCGTGCAGCCCCGGCACATCGCTGGCCACCACCGGGGTTCCACAGGCATTCGCCTCGGTCACGGTAAGCCCCCATCCCTCCTTCGATGAGGGTGTGACCATGCACCACATCCGCTGCATCCAATCGACTTTCGATTCTTCAGAGACATAACCCGTAAATTCCACGACATCGGCAACGCCAAGGCTCTTGGCCAAAGAGGCCAATCGTGGACGATCATCCCCGTCACCCACAATCACCGCGCGAACAGTTGGCACCTTAGCACGAATTGCCGGCAGGGCTTCCAGAAATACGTCAATACATTTGTACTTCTTGATTCGTCCAACATAACCTATCAAAGGATGCACGCTCTTGGCCGTTCCGGTCTTCCGGAATTTCGCATGATCCACTGCGAGCGGCACCAGATGCAATCGAGACGGGTCGAAGCCTCTCCGTTGGAGTTCCACCACAGTGCTGGGCGACACGGCCATGAACCGGATGCGATATTTTCGATAAATCATCAGCGCCAAACGTTCCATCCCGAAAACATACGCGGCAGAGAATGGAGTTACTTCCCGAAATATACTCCTGCCAAACAAATGATGGACAATTCCGCACAGAGGTCCGCGAACAAACAGGGGTGTGAAGAAAGGGATTTTGTTCACGTCATCGACCACCACGTCAAATCCTTCATGGCGCAGGCGTTCCCGGTAGAAAAGCGGAACTGTGTAGTTAAAGAGCCGCCGTCCACCTCTTCTGATTATTCTGATCCCATCAAGGACTTCTTCGTTGAGTGCGCCTTCGAATAACGNNAACGTGACGGAATGTCCTGCGGCGGCAATGCGCCTAAACACCTCATGAAACTGCACTTCCGCACCGCCCGCCAGCGGATTCCGTATATCCTGCCAATTGATGACCAGAATCTTCATGCCTGTCGCCGGATGCTCTCGAGCCAATAGTGGTACATGTCCGTCAGGGTTTGACGCAGCGGGATCGTCGGCTTCCACCCCGTTGCTTCATGCAATCTCGTGAAGTTTCCAACAATCACTGGGAGATCGTTCGGCCTGAACCGTGCCGGGTCAATTATTGTCTTTACCGTGACTCCGGCGATATTCTGAAGGATGTCGAGAACCTCCTGAATCCGTGTTCCCACTCCCGAGCACACGTTGAACACGTAGTGCTTCGATTGACGCCCAAAAAGCATCCAATATGCCCTGACCACATCGCGCACATCGGTGAAGTCCCGCTGAATGTCCATGTTCCCCGTTTCAAAGACGGGTTCCAACTTACCACAGACAACGAGCGCGACCCGCCGGGCATAGTCGGAACAGGCAAATCGTTCGTGTTGCCGCGGACCGATATGGTTGAAGGGGCGCGTGATGATCACCCTTACGCCGAAGTTCCGTCGATAGTCCTCCGCCACGAGCTCGGCGCACGCTTTGCTTGTTGTGTAGGGAGTGACTGGATGAATAATTGCTTCCTCGTCCAATGGGGTGGCTCCGGAGCGTTCGGCATCGTAGATCTGACCTGCTCCGGCGAGGAGCACTTCGGGAGAAACCCCCGTAAGACGTTGGACGTCCCGTGCTCCTTCGAGGACGGAGACAGTACCAAGAACATTTGCCTCGTATGTCTGCGTTGGATCAGCAAACGAGTCGGGAATGAACGCACGGCCTGCAAGATGAATGACCCGTTCAGGGAGGACCCGACGGAACAGTTCGGTCATTCGCCGCGTATCGCGGACGTCTGCTTCGTAGAGATGAATTCTGTCTTCGCCCGACAGAAGCAACTCATTCGCCAGCTTGTTGCGGTACGTGGCGTGGATCTCCAGATTCGACTCCCGGAGGAGCTGCGCCACCATGTACCCTCCCACAAATCCATCCGCACCAGTTACGAGGACACGCATAAAGCCACCGAGAGTCATGGATGCTTCGTTGAATCTGGCAGAGTCGTGTCATGCACCCGGGCTTGGAGAGCCTCGATACGTTTGTTGATCGCCGTGTCTTGGGGAAAGATCGTCTTAAGGATGTTCAGCATATCGATCGACTTTCCAACGTCCCTGCGATACTCATAGAGATCCAGCAGGACTCGGAAAGGGTTATAGTAGCTCTTCATGTTGTATTGCTTGTCGTCCACCATTTTCAAGAGCCTCGGCTCCAGATCCGACATATACTCGTTAAATCTGTCATCGCGTCCAATTCGCCGATAAAACACCGCAAGGTCTGATTCAAGGTCCCATCCCATCTGAATTCTTGAACGAGGGTTGAGGAAGTCCATACGATCGAGTATTTCGGCAGCCTTTGTGTTGTCACCCTTCACCATCGCATCGTAGTTTGCCAGTTCGACGAACGACATCCGGAGGTTTGAAAGGAGCCTGGTCGCGGTTTCATCGAAATGGACATTGGAATCATTCGTGCCGCGGAAGATGTACCCATACTGCGGCGTGCGCGAGAAATTGCTCGGCTGCCTGGTGAGATTCACCTCCAGAATTTCCGGATCGATATGAAGACCATCGCGGGATGATATTCGCGGTTCAAGTCTGTAGGCGAGTCCTTCAAACCAGAGAAAATGATCGAGACCGATTTTGCTGTCAGGAGCGCACGTGGTTGCAAAATATATAGGGCGTTTCCAATGGTTTGTTTCAATGATATTGAGCACCAGAAGATCCTGCACGCGAACCCCTCTGACCTCTCTGGATCGCAATGTCGGGTCAACGGTAAACTCGATCTTTCCCTTTCGTAATAATGAAGTATCGGTGACATTGAAGATCTTGAAGACCTCGGGCGGCACCGGCAGTTCGACCNNGCGATGGGCTCAATATTTGCAATCTGCGCGTCAGGGATGCTTATGGGGACGGCTTGCGCCTCGGCATAGTACGGCTTGTCCTTCATTTGCTGGATATACCAAGGGGTATTCCCGAGGCTGAGATTCACAATACGAACGTCGCGTCTGATCCCTTCCACATCCTGCAAATACCAGAGGGGGAAAGTGTCGTTATCACCATTGGTGAAGAGTATGGCATCCTTTTCGCAGGTTTGCAGCATGTTGTACGAATAATCCCATGCCAGGTAGTTCCCGGTGCGATCATGCTCATGGTGATTCACTCGATACATATTGACGGGGATGGCAAGAGCAAGTGCACCCACAACCCCGAACGACACTGCCTCGAGGGCTCCACCAGGCTTTAGAACCTGCCGGAGGAGATCCACAAGACCATATACGCCATAGGCAATCCACGTTGCCATGACAAGATATGCACCAACGTAGAAGTAGTCACGTTCCCTCGGTTGCGGCTCCTGTTGATTTTGGTAGAGAGCCAAAACGGGACCGAGAATGATGAACATGGTGAGTAGCACGAGGCCCATTTTCCAATCCCGCCGTGCCTGATNNCGGTAGTCGCCGGCAGATCCTACGAAGTTCCAACCCAAATACCGAAGGAACATGTGATTGATCTGGTAAGAAAACATGTATTCCAGATCGCTGGTATACCGGGTGTAGATTTCCCTGTGTTGAGGTTCGGCACTCCACCGTCGCGGCATGAACACCGGCGCGTTGCCATATTGTTCACGGCCAAGGTACGAAGTCAGCCGGGCAAGATTGTTCGGATTGTTTTCATTCATCGGCGGCTGGACATTGGCCCGGATGATGACCTGAGTGTACGTGGTATAGCCCAGGAGGACGAGCACGACCGAAAGGAGGGCAACGTTCGCCATTTTCTGGCGATTCACATATGTCGCATAAACGCCATAACATACTGCGGCAATGATCAGCCAGGGGAGCCACGCAATGATGTCGCTTTTTGTCCCTGCGAAATCACCGTCCATCATTCCCGGCAGGAATTTGACAATCCCGGGATAGACGACAAAGAAGATTCCGAGCGCAACGCCGGCGAAGATCAAAATTGATTTGAAGGTGACTTCATATTTGCGGAAAAAGATGATCATCAAAACCGGAAATATTACCAGTAACGACAGCAGGTGTACACCCAATGACAATCCGATGAGGTATGCAATGAGAAGCACATAACGCTCATTGCCCTGCTCATCCGCTCTTGCCCGCCAACGCATCGCGATCCAAATAATCGCGGTGAGGAAGAACATGCTCGCGCCGTACACTTCCGCTTCGATGGAGTTATCCCAATAAGTAGGACTGAAGGCAAGCGCAAGTGAGCCTATCGCAGCAGATCCATAAAATGCCAACTTCCCGCCGAGGGCTTCCGGGATGTCGATTGCCGACCTGAAGAATTCCACGATGGTGAGATAAAAGAACATGATCGCAAGGGCGCTGAGGGCAGCCGAGAGCGCGTGAGCACGGACAGCCTGGTCCGCAACGAACGGGATCATCATGGCGACGCGGGCTCCGAGCAGAAAAAGTGGGGAACCGGGGGGATGAGGAACCTGGAGAAGCTTCGCCGCTCCAATGAATTCCCCCACATCCCAAAACACTACTGTCGGGGAGAGGGTCATCATGTAGACCGTGAGAGTGACCAGTAAGACGCCGGCAGCAACGATCCGATTGATGTGCGTGTGATTCATGGATTCCTCTGAGAACGGAATACCCCGGGGACATGGGAGAGACTACGGTGCCCCGCCGGGATGTGGACAGTGATAAATCAGGGAGCAACCAGAGTGGCTAACCACCCAGGCTCTACGGAGGGTCTATGGCATTCCTGTCCTTTGGCTGGCGATTCAATGACGGAATTGGGCACTTGTGACGCTAGGCTGCTGTAATCGCTTGTACGACATCAATATAGGGGATGCACCTATGAGTTTCAAGGAGTGGAATCGACCGATTCCTTCGAAGGCACTGAGTGTAGGGGCTTTATCCGGAGATAAGCCTTACAACGATTTCATCGCACAAGAGGTAGCCCTTGTCTGTCAGACAAGCACCTGTTTCCGTACGCTTGGCCATACCGCGGTCGATAAGATCCTCAATAATTGGCAACGCCGTGCGCCGTCGTTCTAACGCGTCACTTTGTTCAAGGATATCCAATGCAATCCCGTCGCTGCGCAAGCCAAGAAAAATTGCTTCTTCCACAAGTTCCTTGGTCCCCACGGTTTCCCGGAACGTGACTGGCAGATGTTGTTCGTTAAGACTTCTGACATACGACGCGACGTCCGCAACATTCGACCAGCGGGTACCGTGGGCCTCATCGTGATTCTTCCTGAACGAGTGAGCAGAGGGGCCGAACCCAAGATAATCATGATGGTGCCAGTAGGCGAGGTTATGGTTGCAGCGATGGCCCGGCCTCGCGTAGCTGGATACCTCATAATGGTCATACCCCGCAGCAGCCATGACTTCCATGGTTTTCTCGTACAATAATGCTTCCGTTTCAGGCGGACTAGGAACAACGAGACCCTCGTGGACCAACTTGAATAGGGGCGTCCGTTCTTCGACAATAAGGCTGTACGCCGACACATGGTCGGGGGAAAGAGCCAGTCCTTTCTGCAGGCTTTCGATCCACGCCTTCTCTGTTTGCCCGGGCAGGGAATAGATGAGATCGATGCTGACATTTGAGAACCCTGCAGCCCGTGCATCCTCCACGCAACGGACGGCCTGTTGGCTATCATGAATCCTGTCGAGGAATTTGAGCTCCTCCGAACGAAACGACTGAATGCCGATGCTGAGCCTGTTGACGCCCAACGAACGGAACCCCTGGAGTTTCTCTCGATTCACCGTTCCGGGATTTGTTTCCAGTGTGATTTCTGCATCCGGCGAAACATTCCAGGTCCGATAAATCTGGTTCAACACTTTTTCCATTTGTGCGAGTGAAAGGAGCGACGGAGTGCCTCCGCCAAAGAACACCGTGGTCACTGGGCCAGGCTCATGTGAAGCAGCCGCGAGTTCAAGTTCCGTCTGCAACGCATTGAGAAAGGGATTGACGAGTACTTGTGACTCCACTGAATAGAAATCACAGTACAGACATTTCTTCTCACAGAAGGGAAAATGGAAATACAGTGAACCCACGCTTCTCCCGAAATTGCCGTCACTTGTATGCATTCTCAATCACCGAACGATTGATCCAACGCGTTGCCAGCGGATGTTTGCCAGAGAATACCATCGTGCTTGTCCAGACTGATTCTCATCCCTTGACCAATAGACTAGCATGATTTTTCCCACCAGGGCATGNNGTCGCGGACTGGCCCAAAGAACCTGCTATCATAGCTATCGGAGCGATGATCCCCCAATACGAAATAATACTGGTGAGCAAACGAAAATGTCCCACAGGCAGTGCCATCGACGAACCAAAGTCCGGACCGAATGGACACACTGTGCCCTTCCCCTTCAATGATGCGCCGCCAAGCTACTTGAGTTTTCTCCGACAATATTAAATCAACACCCCGCCCAGGAACTACTATGGGATCAAAATCGCCGGACATTGACACCGACCCGTCAGGGAATGCCGGTCGAGCGCCTTCCCCTACGGCTTCATGAGATGAACGTCCCGCCTCTGGGATGGTGAGATGTCTTCCATTGACCAGGACTTTGCCATGAAGGATCTGTACTGTGTCCCCAGGGCAACCGATGATGCGTTTGATAAACAGCGGGTGTTGCGAATCTGGAAATACTTCGTCAGACGGGACAAACCGAAAGATGACGACGTCGCCTATGGACGGCGATTGGACACTGGGGAGGGACAATGCGGGAATTGAGGCTTTGAACCNNTATGGTCGGGGGTACGCGCTCCATACACAAACTTGTTTACGAGGACGTCATCGCCGGGGAGAAGCGTGCCTTCCATGGACCCTGTTTGAACACAGACTGCATCGAGGATGAGTGATTTGATGATCAAGCCCGTAACGACAGCGAGCCCGAGGAATGCAACCACGTCGCGAATAGTGATGACTCTCGCCCGGGCCGCCGATTCATCCGGTCCAGTACTGCCGGCCGGGATCGGCTTGGCAGTAATCACGTTCTCATCCTCC
>PMNP01000251.1 GCA_003161755.1 Ignavibacteriota bacterium
GGTCACGAGCTGGGAAGAACTATCGGTACGCGTCCGAATGATGACTACTTAATCGCAATCAAGTCCAGTGGACGGACGGATCCTGGTCTTGATCGACGGAAGAAAGAAAGAGCGAATCGTGACAGCTCAACCAAGGAATAGGGGGGTGTGACCGGAGTTCAGTGGGCCATTCCTGCAAGCCTCTTTCTCCGGGATACCGGAGCAGGAGGCTTCTGCGTTCTCGGATGATCACGAGCCGATGAATTTTCGGTACCAAACGATCACCAAGAGGTCAAAAAGAAACGCCGATGGGTCACCAGTCGGTCAAAAAGAGTCGCACAACGATCACAAACCGGTCAAAAAGAGTCGCAAAACAGTCGCCAAGTGATCACGAAAAGATACACATGTTAAGTTGTTCCTCTTCAATCAATTAGGTNNCGGGACCGCAAACCGTCACTTCGATCGAAGTTCGGACCGAATTCTGAAGCGGAGATCGACGAAAGTCATCGCAAATGGAGTGATTGATGCGAATTGAGGCTCCCAAATGGAGTAATTGTCGTCGTTTCCTCCTGCAAACGGAGACGGAATCCTCGGGAATGAGTGAAAGTGAGTGGGGGAGTGGGCCCGATCGTGGAGTCGGATGACGAGTGTCAAGGCAAGAAGAATCCTGGCCCTAATGAACGACCCGAGGAATCGGGAGAGAATGTTGCAGTCGATTAACCATGAGAACATAGACCAGGTGGGGCCGATTGGAGGTCAAGAGCACGGAATNNGTGACAATGACATTCCTGAGAAGAAGCCACTTACTACTTTGGAAATAGGTTCTTCGGCGATCGCTTCCAGTCAGTATCATACATGTCCCATCCAGTATCACGCGAGAATATTGCCCGGAGCATTAGGGTGTCTGTTCTGCTTGGGTTCATGGATTCAATTGGCGGTCCAAAATTATACCAACTGACAAGTGAGTCTGACCTAAATGCCATGTACACTATTCCCGACGCTAATTCATGTCCTTTTAATCTATTTATTCCAAAAGTGTCTGGTTGGGGGTAGATGCCGAATATCGATTCAGCGTAAACCAGNNCTGGTGGGGGGGTGAGCCCAATTTCTATCGTTGATGAATATAAGAATCCTTGAGGATACTTTATGCTCTTTGTAACGTCATTCAATGTTCCTCTTATCAGCGTGCCAATTATTCTCGCAAAGTCCCTTCCAAATTGTGTATTTGTATCAGCGGCTATATAGAATTTTGGAGGTAATATAAACCTGTTCTCTACAAAGGCCCTGCCCGATACATGGTTCAGGTAGTTCATTACACTATCCGGGAAATCTGCTTTTGTGAGTATGTCCTCTGTTGTTGTGGTGTCTTTGTTGACGTGTAATTGTTTTTGTCTTAACCATATGCTTGGGTCTGTGATATCCATATTCNNAACCGCAGTGTACCCATCAATATTGATTGTGACACCGCCCACCAGGTTGTTCGGCTGATTGTATCTGATAGTTGAGATGGTCGACACGTCGACATTCCACGCCGGGTCAACTTTGATATCCCCCACATTGAGGCTATTGCCCACGAGATTGTACGTCTGAGTTTTCCTGAGGATGGACCTACCGCTTACTGTCAGCGTCAGCCGCTGATCTGAAGTTTTGCTCCTTGCTCTTGGAGAGCTTGAAGCTGTGGCGTCCCCTATTCTGTTCACCCCCTTAGCAAAAGGAGTCAAGGTTCCGTTCTTGCCGAAATGAAGTAGTTTCTCTGTCCAGACGTGGTTTCCATCGATGGCAGTCAGGAAATAAATCCCATTTGNNATTCTATACATGCCGGCTTCAAGCGACTGGTCCAGTATTTCACTCACAGCTTGTCCCAGGATGTTCGTCAATGTGAGATGTACCGTTGCCCTTTGGGGTACATTCAGTTCGACTGTTGCAGTATTCGTTGCAGGCTGTGGATAAGGCACGGAGAGAGAAAATGATGTATTTACAGTCGGAGTTGGACTGACACCGTTGATGAAGCTATTGATGACAAAGTATCCGCCATTGCGAGTGGTATCGGTGCCTACCGCTGTAAGCATTTGTGCTGTTACGATCTTCCCATCCAATCCTTGCACACCGTTTGTTACTCGTCCGGTGATTGATTGTGCCGCCACAATACAGGCAAGAATACAGGTTGCTATGGTGATGACCACGGCCAATTGGGGAATTNNTATTACTAATACCGTAAACGAAAAATCCTCCTGCATCGCACTGCGACACCAGAGGAGTTTGAGAAGAACGGGAGAAGTTCTACAGTCAATGTAGCGAAACGCCCCGTTAAGGACACCGGGGAAGAAGGATCAGAAACGCGCTATTCTTTCATATTTGCAGTAGCGTTCATGTGCTGAAACATTTCGTCCAAACGGCAATCNNAATGACTTTGTAAGCCGTTGAAGCATCGCTTGCCTTTTGGTAAGCTTCAGCCTGGCTTTTCAGATTGCGTTTTAATTGTGGATTGGAAGCCAACTTCATTTCGACGATAGTCTTATCCTTGCTTCCCTGAGAGATCTTGAAATCCGCCGGGCCTCGCCCATCATTGACCTCTCTGCTGACATCAGAAGGAGAAGCGAACCAAGTTAGACGGTAGCATATTTGCAGACCTTCTTCACTCCGAATTGGTTTCCCCTTTTTGTAAAATAATCTGTATCCACCTTTGTTTTCAATAACATCCTTTAAGAAGAGAATTCGCCGGAGAGCCTCGTCTGCCGTGAATCCGAGTAACGCATAAAATTGAGTATGTTCATGAAGTAACCTAACGAGTTGTCCGAACTGCTCCACATAGAGCTGTGTCGATTCCTGAACATGCGTTACGCTTCGGTCGACAGCCCTACCCCCATTAAGTTCCTTGTATTTGATATAGTAGTCGATTAACTGCGGAAACTTCAGGACTACCTGATTGACGGCTTGATCCACATCTTTCTTCTTGGCCCTCTTAGGCAGGATTGACAGGAAATAGTTGTTAACTTGTTCCCTCAATTGCTCATTGGGAATGGCATCTGGAATATCATAGAAATTTCTAACGAGATCATGCTTGTTTATCCACGTGTCATCCTTGGTAAGAATATCTCTTGGGGTCAGCAGCACATATTGTCCGTTCACAAAGGGAAGCTGATAGGTGCGTGATTGCCAGGTCTGCGTACGATAGTTGAACCTGACCCGTTCCACCGCAATCTTGCGGCGTTGGTCGACCTTCAAATATTTCAAGGCGAAGGTTTCAGTATACCCAA
>PMNP01000236.1 GCA_003161755.1 Ignavibacteriota bacterium
GCTGGTTGAGAAGTTCTCCAAGGCGTTGATCACTGAGGGGATGATGGGGATCTTCCCCGTCAATGAGTGCCCTCAAGATCCGTTTGACTTCCTTGTTGGAAACTTCGTCGCCGTCCGTCGTGCTGATGGCATCACTGAAGAAATGGCGAAGGGAGAATACCCCGTAGTCAGTCTGGACATATTTGCTCTTGACGACGCGACTGATTGTGGAGACATCCATGCTGATGACTTCGGCAATGTCCTTGTAGATCATGGGTCGAAGGCCTTCACCCGTATCAAAAAACTCCCGCTGCTTGTCGACAATCGTGCGCATGACCTTAAGCATGGTCTCCCTGCGCTGATGGATCGAACTGATAANNCGACGAATAAAATCCTTGGCCTCGGCAGATACTCCGTTCTTCTTTCGCTTCGACATCAAATCCTTGTAGGCCCGATTAATGCGAAGAGGGGGGATATTGCGATCATTCAGGCTGATGACGAAATCTGTCTCTGTCTTCGTCACGATGAAATCGGGAACAACGTAGTTCTCCTGGGCAGAGAATTCGCCTTCACCAGGCTTTGGGTTCAGATGCTGGATGGTCTCAAGGACCTTCTTGAGGTCTTCGTTGTTTATGCCGAGGTTTCTGACGAGTTCCTCAAAGTGACGCATGGTGAAGTCGTCGTAATACTCTCTCAACGTTCGCAATGTGAGAGAACGGAGAACGGGGTCGATGGACGATGTCTCCATCTGCACAATAAGACATTCCTGGAGGGTGCGGGAAGCGATGCCAACCGGGTCCAATCGCTGAATGCGCTTGAGGAGCGCTTCGGCTTTTTCGAGTGAAATGTCGGTACCATGCGTGAGGTTGAGGTCTTGCACGATGGTCGCAAGGTCTCGCCGAAGGTATCCGTCTTCATCGATGTTTCCGATAATTTCGTCACCCAGGAGGTCTTCTTCAGGATCGAGATTGAGGAGCATGAGTTGTTGTTGAAGGCGGTGATGCAGGGGGATCAATTCCGGGAGCGGATATTCGTCGCGCTCTTCATCATCAAACGGCTGCTGGGTCTTGTAGCCGCCGGTGTCATCATTCATGTAATCGTCAAGTGTGAACTTCTCCTCCTCCGCCTTCTCTGCCGCGGTTTCCGCAGCCTTCTGCACTTCTTCGGCGGAAGCTTCGGTCTCCGCGACCGGCTCCTCCTGCGTTTGTTCGGTCTCTTCTTCGAAGCCTTCTTCGAGGAGAGGGTTCATCTCCAGCTCAGCCTTGATCTTCTGCTCCAGGGCAAGTGTCGGCAGCTGCAGCATCTTCAGGTATTGAACCTGTTGAGGCGACAACTTCATCAACATTTTATGTTGGAGTGAAAGATTCAGCATTCCTGCTGCTCACTTATCCGTAGGTTGAAAATGTTCTCTGCATGAACGACGGAATGACTTGTACCATTCATGACCAAAACGCCTGATAAGGGGAACCTCCAAGAACTCAAACAGCGGCATCTGATCAATCGTGCCTCTGTTGAGGGCAGGGGCGCATTCCCCAATTTCCTCGTAACGGAGGACCTCAGTCCCCAGACGCCTGCTCCGTATGGGGAAGAGATGGCACGACAGGGGCTTACGCCACGACGTTAATCCCAGGTCAAATGCGCGCTCGAATGAACAATGGGCAATCTCTTCCCCGGCATAATAGACAAACACACAGTCCCGGTTGTCGATGCAGGTTGTTGCATAATCTCCCGGCCGGCCATCAATCGGTCCCCGTTTCCCGATGATCGTGCGGCTTCTCTCGCTCAACAGGGGCAGGACGGCGGTGAGCGCAGCATGGAGCTGAGGTACTTCATCGTCCGCCAACGGTGCTCCGCGGCCTCCCTCGATGCAGCAACACGCCCCTTTGCACGCACTCAGGTCGCATTTAAATGAAACCTTACAGATTGTCTCGTCAATAAGGGCTTCGCCAACGACAAACATGCTTCCTCGTATCAATCTTCGTGCCTGTTTCCAAGATACGAATTAATCAGCATTTGCGAAAGTATAAGCTGCANNAGCTGCAGCCCGCTATCCCCGGACAAAGAACTTCCCTGGTAGCTGACGGACCAAACCCTTGAATTCAAGGGAGAGCAAATGGACCAACAATTCAGACACTGTGAGGGACGTGCGTTCTGCAAGAACGTCGATATGCATCCGCTCATCGTCGGGCAACGCGTCATAGGCATTCTGCTCAAATAACGTCATTTCTTGTTGGGGACGCGAACGGCCATTGGTCAGAGAGGGTATCTGATCCTTCAGCCGGGGAGCAAGCTCTGCAAGGATATCATCGACGGTTTCAACAAGGAGGGCTTTCCCCTCCCTGATCAGCCGGTTTGTTCCTCCGGGTCGATTCTCATGAATGGGGGATGGGACAGCAAAGACCTCTCTGTTCTGATCGAGAGCCAGTCCGGCTGTGATGATGGCCCCGCCGTCTATCCCCGTTTCTATGACAAGAGTTCCAAGAGTCATGCCGCTGATGATTCTGTTTCTCCGGGGGAAATTGCAGGCATCGGGTTTGGTGCCCATGACGAATTCCGAAAGGATTGCTCCGTGGTCCCTAATCCGGTCTGCAAGTCCCTTGTTCTCTGATGGATAGATGATGTCCACGCCTGAGCCGATCACGGCAAGAGTTCTTGCTTCTGATCGCACACAGGCAAGATGTGCGACGGTGTCCACGCCGCGTGCCAGTCCGCTGACGACGCTCACGCCAAGTCGAGCGAAGCCGGTGGCGAACATCTCGGCCATCTGGATTCCGTACGGAGAAGGTTCGCGCGTGCCGACGATGGCCACAGAAGTTGCATCACTTGATTCGAGTGTACCGCAAAGGAACAAGAAAGGAGGAGGGTCGTATATTTTCTTGAGGTTTGCCGGATACTCGGGTTCCCAGAGTGTGACGAGCCCCGCGTTACAGCGATGAAGAGCGTTCAGCTGGCGATCGGCAAATCGCGAAGCCATTTCCATTCCCGCACTTTTCCGAAACCCCGCGATCAGCGAAGCGGTCTTGGCGTCGACTCCTTCGACACCAGCCAACTCTCGTGGAGCAGCTCGAAGGACCGCTTCGAGCGTGCCGAAGTGCGCGACAAGAAGACGGAGGCGGTGAGGGCCTATTCCCGGAATCTGTGTCAGGATTAACAGCGAATGACCATCAATGGGCATGGGGGTTTCCTCCAGAAAAAGACTGACCGTAGCGGCGGGAACCCCGGTCTGAAATTCACATGGGTCTTAACGAGAAATGGCTTGAATCTCCTTGAGCACACTGTCGACAATGGAGCCTGCTTGTTCTGCCGTGGGGGCTTCTGCCAACACTCGAATAATCGGTTCGGTGTTTGATTTGCGGAGGTGGATCCAATAGTCGGGAAAGTCAAATTTGATTCCATCCTCCCTGTTGACGCGGGCTTTCCCTGCGTACTTGGATTCGAGTGTCTTCAATACAACCTCCGGCGAGAGGGAACCAACGGCTGTCTTGCCCTTGGCGATGGAATACTGAGGCAGAGCGGCTTTTATTGCGGAAAGAGATTTCCCTGATTCCGTGAGATGTTCAAGAATCAGCGCAATCCCCACAATGGCATCCCTTCCAAGATGGACGGCGGGAAGTATGACTCCGCCACTGCCTTCGCCCCCGATAATCGCGCACTCTTCCTTCATCCGGCGAGCAACATTGATCTCGCCGACAGCGGTCCTGATGCAGCGTGCCCCATACGTTGTTGCGATATCATCCACCGCGCGCGTAGTGGAGAGGTTCACAACGACTGAAAGAGGAGAGGAGTGTGTCCGGGGGTTTTGTGACTCATGTCCAAGCATGAACTGGACGGCTGTGGCTATAGTGTTTTCCTCACCAAACGGCTCACCATGTTCGTCAATCAACACAAGCCGATCGACGTCTGGATCAACCACAATGCCGAGATCCGCCTGTTCCACGCGAACTCGCTCAGCAACTGCGGTAAAATTTTCGGGTATCGGCTCCGGCGTTCGGGCAAACACCCCACTGACTTCGCAGTTCATGGAGATGACCTGACATCCGAATTCCTGGAGAAGTGCGGGGACAATCATGCCGCCAGCGGCATTAATGCAATCCAGTACAACCTTGAACTTCCGTCGGGCTATCTTCCGCGGATCGATGAACGGGAGTCGGAGAACCTCGTCAATGTGTTTCTGCAGCCAAGTTGCATCATGGACAATAGTGCCGACCTGACGCCAGGGCGCGAAGGTAAAGGCATGATCGGTCATGCCCCAGAAGGCCTTGTTTTCTTCGCCGTTGAGAAACATCCCCGAAGATGCTACAAACTTCATCCCATTCCATTCCATCGGATTATGGGAAGCAGTCACGGCAATCCCCCCAGCGGCGTGCTCATGCTCGACTGCCAGCTGGACGGTCGGAGTAGGACAAATACCCAAAAGGCGGACGTCCATTCCCATTGCCGTGAGGTTACCCACGACAAGGTCTGTCAGCATCTCTCCCGTTACTCTTCCGTCTCTCCCCACAACAATGCTGCGGCTTTCCGGAGAGTTTAGTCTGCAATACTCGACAAATGCACAAGCATAGCTTCCCACGGTATCAGGTGTAAGATCCTGACCCACAATGCCTCTGATTCCGGAGATACTCACCATAAGTGCCATAGTGGAGGGAGACCTTTCATGTTCTCAAAACAGATCGACAGAAAATGTACTGAAGAGGCCAGCCAGAAGCAAGGTCAGAGAAAGCTCTCATGGACTCTTATACCTTGAAAATCTGCCATGTTTTGGTTACGTTGGTGCAAGACCTTGGGATGTGCAATGTTCAACCACGAGGAACAACAGACACTTCTCCATGTTGCACGACGGGCCATTATGCGTGAACTGGGTCTGGAGTGTACGGAGGAGCCTCTTCACCTCACGGAGGCTCTCACAAAGCCCGCGGGAGCTTTCGTCACCCTGCTTCACGGGGAGGAATTGCGCGGATGCATTGGCTATGTTGAGGCGATGCAGAGCGTGCTTTCTGTAGTGGAGGAAGTAGCGAAGAAATCGGCGTTTGAGGACCACCGGTTCCCGCCGCTGCAGGCTTCTGAATGTGCTGAAATCGTCATTGAGATATCTGTTCTCTCTCCGCTGCAATTAATCAAGAGCGTTGACGAGATCCAGGTTGGGAAGCATGGCCTTCTCCTCGAGACGCACTACGCCCGGGGTCTTCTCCTCCCCCAGGTGGCGGTGGAACATGGATGGGACAGGTTGCAGTTTCTGGAACATACCGCACGGAAGGCCGGCCTCCCGATCTCGTCATTGAGAGATCCCAGCATGCGGATCTCGGTGTTTGAAGCGGACGTCTTTGCAGAACACCCCGTACTTGAAAGCGATACCCATGGGACGTGAGGGCCATATTCGGCCTTGTTCTGTTTGTGGCACATTCTATCCCGCCGATCCGGTTGAACTGCGGAGGGTGGTCGAGTCAATGTTGGCGGACGCCGATGGGCCGCGTAACAATGCGGCACATCCCGTGGGAGTGATTGTCCCCCATGCCGGGTATGCGTATTCAGGTCCGACAGCGGCGTGCGCATATGCCTGGCTGGCAGGCCGCAACTTTGAAACTNNAAACTGTCGTCATCGTTTCACCAAGCCATCAGGAGTACTTTCGCGGGGTGTCGGTTTTTCCAGGGGAGGCGTATGAAACTCCGCTGGGAAAGGTTCCAATCCATGGATCGCTGCGTGATGCCTTGATGGAGGATGGTTCCCTGGTGCAATGCTCTGTTGCAGGCCATGGCAAAGAACACGCGATTGAAGTCCAGTTGCCGTTCCTCCAGGTGGTGTTGGGAGAGTTTTCCATGATTCCCCTTGTGATGGGGGATCAGAATCGAGAAACCTGCTTCTCCCTGGGGAAATTGCTCGCGTCGACAATCGCCGGGAGAGAAGTTCTTCTGGTGGCAAGCACGGACTTATCGCACTACCACGAGGCAGAGGAAGCTGAGGTTCTCGATACAAGGGGCCGCCAACGTATCGAAGCGATGGATGCGGAATTGCTGATGCAGGATCTCGACGCAGGGCGGACGGAAGCGTGTGGTGGCGGACCGACCGTGGCGGTCATGGCGGCATTGAGTTCTCTTGGGGTTCCTTCCATGCAGATCGTTCACCACTGTAATTCGGGCGATGTGACCGGCGAGCGCCGGGTTGTCGTTGGTTACTGTTCTGCCGTCGCGTGGAGGTGACGACACTGCATGAAACCACATCCATGGCGCGTTGCCATCGTCGGTGCTGGGAGAGTCGGATTGGCGTTCGGTCGCACTCTTGTGCATCGTGGCGACCGGGTTGTGGCCGTTGTTTCTCGTTCGATGGATTCAGCCCGAATGGGAGGGAAGTTTCTTCGATGCGCGAACGCAGGGACTTCTCTGGAATCGATTCCTGCATCAACGAATTTGATTCTCATTACGACTCCACACGAAGCGATCGCTNNCGCGCTTGCCCGCCTCACACATCTGCAGTTCCCCTCGCTTTGTGTCTGTCATGCGTCGGGCATGCTCACCGCCGATGTTCTGGAACCGCTTGCAAAGCAGGGAGCAACGGTGTTTTCTTTCCATCCGTTGCAGACGTTCCCCCGGGACTTCCCGGTCAAGAAGATTGTGCCCACACTCTCAGGAATATGGTACGGAGTTGATGGGCCGGCAGATGGTGTGGTGGCTGCCCGCAGGTTGGCAAGGCGGTTGGGAGGGAAAATGGTTTTCATTCCTCCTGATCAACGGGTGTTGTACCATGCCGCGTGCGTGGTAGCGTCAAACCATCTCACCGCGTTACTTCGCGTGCTCGAACAAATGCACCACGCGCTGGGAATCAAGGGGACTGACTACTTCTCACTGTTCCGGCCGATTATCGAAACCACGATGCGCAATGTTGCGCTTACCTCTCCCGCAAAAGCGTTGAGCGGCCCCGTTGCACGAGGAGGCACGGCAACGCTTGCAGGCCATTTTGAATCTGTGAAGACAGNNGACAAGCGTGCCGGAGCTCTTGCCGTATATATCAGTCATGACCGATGTAACGGCTGCGCTTGCACGAGAAAAGGGATCAATCAGCAAGGAACAGGCGGCGGCCATTCATACGCTCGTGCAGTCCTATAGGCAGTGTCAGACTCCCTCGGAGATCACCAAGTGAAAGCCCTTATCGCCAGCGGCGGACGTGGAACCCGACTTCGCCCCATCACGCACACCCAAAACAAGCATCTTATTCCCATCGCCAACAAGCCGATTCTCCACTACGCAATTGAAGCAGTCGTGGAAGCCGGGATTCGTGAAGTGGCGATTGTCGTCAACGCCGACAGCAACGAGGTGCCGTTGGCGATAGGAGATGGCTCCCGCTGGGGGATCGCCATCACCTATATTCCTCAGCAAGAGCCTGGCGGACTTGCGCAGGTCGTGGCGTTGGCAGAGAAGTTCATGGGAAAAGACCGGTTTATTTTCTACCTCGGTGACAATATGGTTGTGGGCGGGGTGAAACAGTTCATCAGCGAGTTCGAGCGGGAAGGATGCGATTGCCATCTCACGATTTCGAAGGTGAAGGATCCGGAACGCTTCGGAGTGCCAGAATTGCGCAATGGCAAGATCGTTTCGATTGAAGAGAAACCACAAAAACCGAAGAGCTCCTTTGCGGTCGCCGGGATCTATATGTACAACCATCGCATTTTTGAGGCTGTGAAAGCGATTGCGCCGAGCGCACGCGGCGAGCTCGAAATCTCCGATGCTCACCAGTATCTGTTGGATCATGGATGCACGGTGGGGTATTCCGAAATTACCGGATGGTGGAAGGACACCGGTAAGCCGACAGATTTGCTTGAAGCCAACCGTTTGATCCTGGACAATATCGTCGGGGAGCTCAAGGGGGAGATCGACGACCGGTCTGCTGTTGCCGGGAATGTCGTTCTCGAAAAGGGGGCACGGATCATCAATAGTGTGGTTCGTGGGCCTGCGATCATTGGAGAAGGATGTTTGATCGAAGACGCCTATGTCGGTCCCTTCTCATCAATAGGGAATCGGACCATCATCAGAAAGAGCGAGGTGGAATACAGCATCATCCTCCGCGACTGCAAGATCGATAGTGTCCGGATACGTGTGGAAGGAAGCATCCTTGGAAATGATGTAGAAATCGTGGAGGCGACTGGAAAACCCCGTGTCCATCGATTCATGATTGGCGACCAGAGCAGGGTGGAGGTGGTCTGATGTCCTACGAAACATTGTTGCTTTCCATTGACCATGGAGTGGCGCTGCTTACCATCAACCGACCGGACCGTCTCAACGCCCTGAACGTTATCGCCAAGGAAGAGCTCGACAAGGTGTTTTCGGAACTGGAGGCAAATCCTTCCGTTTCTGTCGTGGTGGTCACAGGAGCAGGCGAAAAGNNCAGTGGGAGAGCCTTTGCGCTCCGCGGACAAGCAATCTTCAACAGAATTGAATCTCTGTCAAAGCCTGTGCTCGCTGCCGTGAACGGCTATGCGTTGGGAGGAGGGTGTGAGTTGGCGCTTGCCTGTCACATGCGCATCGCTTCAAACAAGGCAAGATTCGGACAACCAGAGGTTTCCCTGGGGATCATCCCTGGGTATGGCGGGACACAGCGTCTTGCACGCATCATCGGGACGGGCTTGGCCACAGAATTGATCCTCACAGGCAGACAGGTCGATGCCGTGGAAGCACAGCGGATCGGCCTGGTGAGTACTGTCGTGCCTGCCTCCGACCTGATCCCTCGCGCACTGGCACTGGCTTCGTCTATTGCGTCGTTGGGCCAGGTGGCGATCCGATACGCGCTCGAGGCATTGCGCGCTTTGAACCTCTTGCCGATTGCCGAAGGCATGGCCAGGGAGGCTGATCTGTTTGGCCTTTGCTGTGCATCCGATGATTTTCGTGAGGGCGTACGGGCATTTCTCGAAAAGCGTAAACCTGAATTCAGGAATCGATGAACGCTGCGTGGTATGAAGAACTCGGAGGTTGGCGAATTGCCGTTGCCGGCCTGCTCTTTGTCCTCGCCGGCGGTTTGTTCGTAGCATCTCTTCAACTTGGACACCCCCCTGAGGCATACGGATACAACACGCGGGATATCCAGCTGGCAAGGCGGAAAATTGATGCCGCAATTGACTCGGTGTTTATTCGGCAACATGTTGATCCTCACAAGGTAAAGACCAGGGATGCCTGTGTCATAGGTTCCTCAGTCCTGAGACGGGAGTCGGTCATTGAGGCTCCGGCTGACTTTGTGAGCCTGGTGTTCAACTTTGCGCTGCAAAAGGAAATTGTGCCTCTTGGAGCACGGCTTATTGCCTCTGAGCACACAAAGGACGAAACAGTCGTAATGCATGTCCGCACAGGCGGCGTGATAGTTCGTACGCTTGTGTTTATCGAACACGCGGGTACGGACCCCTCCGTCGGTTCGCGAATGAAATCATCCAACGATCATTGAAAGGGTACGGCCATTTCAGAACAGCCGCGCAACTCGAAACCTGCCGGTGATTCACAATCCCAGGCATTGATGGAAAAACTGGTCTCTCTGTGCAAGCGTCGCGGATTTGTGTTCCAGTCAAGTGAGATCTATGGTGGCCTCAACGGCTGTTGGGACTATGGACCGCTTGGTGTGGAACTCCTCCGTAACATCAAGGATCAGTGGTGGCAGACAATGACGTATCGTGAAGATGTCGAGGGGATCGNNAATCGATGCCGCCATCCTCATGCACCCACGAGTGTGGGAGGCCTCGGGGCACGTGGAAAACTTCACAGATCCGATGGTGGACTGCAAGGAATGCAAGGCCAGGTTCCGGGCAGACCAGATCGAAGATTCACCGTGTGGGAGTCCGGCGTACAAGGGAAGAAAAGCCCACAAGTGCCAATCGGAGGGGAAGTTCACAGAGGCCAGACAATTTAATTTGATGTTTAAGACGTTCGTGGGGCCGGTGGAGGATGAGGGAGCAGTGGTGTACCTCCGCCCTGAAACTGCCCAGGGGATCTTTGTCAACTTCCTGAATGTCCAGTCTGCCTCACGTCAAAAGCCACCGTTCGGTATTGCCCAGATCGGCAAGGCGTTTCGCAATGAGATCAACACGAAGAATTTCCTGTTCCGTACGAGGGAATTCGAGCAGATGGAAATGCAGTTCTTTGTCAAACCCGGCACCGACGAACAATGGTTCCAATACTGGAAGAGCCAGAGGCTTGACTGGTACATCGGATTAGGCATGACGAAAGAAAAGCTGCAATACCACCAGCATGAACCAGACAAGCTTGCACACTATGCAAAAGAAGCGTTCGATATCGAATATCTTTTTCCGTTTGGTTGGGGCGAAATTGAGGGGATTCACAACAGGACTGATTTCGACCTCTCACGTCACGAACAGTTCTCCGGCAAGTCCATGAAGTTCTTCGACGATCAGACGAAGGAGAAGTTCACGCCATTCATCATTGAAACGTCTGCAGGGGCGAGCCGCTCGTTCATGGCATTCCTGGTGGATGCGTACAAAGAGGAAGAAGCGCCCACGGCCGACGGAAAAATGGAAGTGCGGACGGTGATGAAGTTCCATAGAAGACTTGCTCCCGTCAAAGCAGCAGTTTTTCCTCTTGTGAACCGTGACGGAATGCCTGACATCGCCCGGAAACTGGAGACCGACCTCCGACAATCGTTCAGAGTGTTTTATGATGATAGCGGAGCGGTCGGCCGACGGTATCGGAGGCAGGATGAAGTCGGAACGCCATACTGTCTGACAGTGGATTCTCAGACGCTCCAGGACCATACGATCACTGTTCGAGACCGCGATTCCATGCTCCAGGAAAGGATCGCCATTGATCAGGCCGCCGCCTATCTGAGTGAGAAGCTGGCGACGTAGCATCCGGCTGCGAAGAGTTGAATCTGTTCTATGATGAGGCAACAGTTGTGAGACTTCTGCTCAGGATGCGTTGGAAGACGCCGGTGTTGTTGATCACGACAGTTCTGGTGCTCCTTCCCGGTGCAAATGCACGGGCACAAGTGAGCACCGACGATTCCACATTCGATGCCATTACACGACAGGGGATTGATGAGGTCTACAACCTGAAGTTTGAAGAGGCGGAGAAGACCTTCCATCAACTCGTCATTCTCCGTCCGGGTCAACCTGCGGGCTATTTTTTTCAATCCATGATCACGTGGTGGCGAATTGTGATTGACATGGAGGATACGCATTTCGACGACCGGTTCCTTGAAGGAATGGATTTCGTTACTGACATGTGCGATTCCATTCTCGACAAGCATCCAGGCGACGTCACAGCGCTATTCTTCAAGGGTGGGGCGATAGGGTTTAAGGGACGCCTGGAGTTTCACCGCAACGATTATCTTTCGGCGGCAAATGCCGGTCGAAAAGCCTTGCCAATTGTCCAGGCGGCGTCAGAACTTGATCCGCGAAACTACGATATTCTGCTCGGTACCGGCATGTACAATTACTATGCAGAGGTTATCCCCTCGGAATATCCGCTGTTGAAACCTTTGCTGCTCTTTGTTCCACGAGGCGATCGTGCAAAAGGTCTGGAACAAATAGCCATTGCTTCGGAGAAAGGAAAATACGCCTCCATCGAGGCATCCTACCTCCTTCTGCAGATCTACTATTACTATGAGAAGGACTATGGGAAGGCATTGAACCTTGCCCTTAAACTCTTCAAACGGTTTCCCGATAATGTTCTGTTCCATCGCTATTGCGGCCGCTGCGAATACTCGGCCGGAGATTGGCCGGCTGTCAGGGCTGTCTTCGGTGAAATCCAGCAGCGCGTTCGCGCAGGGCAGCGCGGATACAACAGCGGAGTGGAACGTGAGGCAACGTATTACGTGGGGTTGAGCAAGATGATCCAAAAGAACTTCGATGAGGCGCTGGTTGATTTTTATCGTTGTGATGAGCTGAGTCGGCTGCTCGATACACAAGAGGTTTCTGGCTTCATGGTAATGTCAAATCTGAAAATCGGACAGATTTACGACCTTCAAGGTCGGCGCGATGCGGCTGTCCAACAATACAAAAAAGTCCTGGCGATGAAGGAATATCAGGATTCGCATGCGCAAGCGGAGAAGTTCATGAATGATCCTGCAACGTACTAGCGGCCTGCCATGGATATTCGCATCATTGGTTTTGGTGTTATCGCTGCGCTTGCCGAGCTTGCCGGCGGAGGGTTTGTCGTTCTCCGCAAATCGTGGCCGAAGAAGATCCAGGAGTATTTGCTTGCGCTGAGTGCGGGATTTATTCTTGCATTGGTATTTGTTGAGCTTATTCCTGAGAGCATTCGCGCGGTAGGCTCAGAAGCTCCGTTGTATATGCTCCTTGGGTATGCAGTGCTGCATTTTTTCGAGCATACGCTGGTGAGTCATCTGCACTTTGGGGAGGAAACGCACCATGAGGTGATGGTGTCCAATGTCTCGAGCATCTCAACCTTCGGGGGACTTTTCATTCATGCATTTTTCGATGGGTTCGCCATATCCGTCGCAATGCGCTACAATTTCTATGTCGGCCTCCTGGTCTTCTTCGCAATTCTCCTCCATAAGATTCCCGAGGGATTGACGATTGCCTCGGTCATGCTTGCCGCCTCACGACGCCGACGCACTGCATTCCTCGCGTCCGTTGCCATCGGCGTTGCGACGATGCTTGGGATTGTCAGCGTGTTCTTCCTGTCATCAGTGAACAACGAGTTCGTCGGTCGTTCGTTTGCGTTCTCCGCTGGTATCGCGACCTACGTCGGTGCAAGTGACCTCATTCCGGAGATCAACCATTCGCGGAATAGAATCATCCCTCTTCTCGTGTTCGGAGGAATGCTCTGCTTCTATCTTGGGGTCGTGTTCCTGGGATCGCTCGGCGTGCAATGAGGGTATGCAGGGATGGAGAATTCGAAGAGATTAACAGCAGGAGTTTGGGCAATTGATTTTGAGATTGGGTTCGCCCAGGAGTTGTGAAGCGATGGGTTTCCGTTTTCCGATTTCAGAAGGTAGAGGATACCGAGATTCTGTGCAAATTGCCGATGTTTCCCAGAGAAGAGATGGCGTAATCCAGGCGGTACGTGCGGACATTGATTCCTAGACCACCAGAAAATCCTGTCATCCCCGAAGTCGAGCCAAGCACCAAGTCCTTCCGTTGTTCATTGTTGAATCCAAATCGAAGGAGGATGACCCGGCTGACAGTAAATTCACCTCCCAAGGTAAATGACCGAAATCTCTGGCCGAAATTCTCAACAGTTTGATTGAGCTTGTGCAAATCGAAGTTCAGCAGGAGCGGCAGTCCTTTTGGGGTGAACGAAGCCCCCAGTGTGGCGTCCACGGGGAGGTCCTCCCTGGTTCCGAGGTAGGTCTTCAATTGAAAGCCGAGGTTACGGATACTGGCGCCTATGGAAAGTCTGCTTTCGGGAAGATTGTAGAGAATGCCGAAATCTCCTGCAAGAGCTGATGAGCTGTAACCAGCGATGGAAGAATAGATGTATTTGACCGAAGCCGCCCAGTAGAGGTTTTCGTCCAAGGTATTTGCATAACCAGCCACGAAGGCGAGGTCGCCCGCGCTAAATGAGCCGATGGTTTCACCGGATTCGTCCGTTTCCGCAAATGTACCGTAATTCTGATAGATAATACCCCCAGCAATCGTTCCATCCAAGGCACTGCTGTCATTCAGGCGCTGTCCGTACGCTATCGAACCGGCGTTGATGTCCATCAGGTTTTTGAAGAATCCTACGGTTCCGCGCGGACACGTCAGAGTTCCGAGAGAGGCTGGATTGTAGAACAGTGTCGTTNNTGGATCGTCGGTGATGGAAACGAAGCTCCCAGCGAGCCCGGCGGCACGGGCATTCATGTCGCTTCTGAGGAAGTCGTAGACAGTATTCGTTTGCGCGACAGTGCCTCTTGGCACCGCAGCGAGCAGAAGAATAAGGGCAAAACAACAGCCTCTTGGGCGCACGACTCCTCCGGAGAAATGAAGCTCACCCATATATAGAAAAGAAGCGCGTAAAACTCAAGGATTTTCAGCGCCTATGCAAGTTGCTTGTTACGACCCGGTTCCGTATATTTATATACTTTGATTGGCAATTTAGGAAAGGTGTGTATCCCATGAAAGACGGTATCCATCCGGAATATAAGAAATCTGTCGTGAACTGCGTGTGCGGCAATACGTTTGAGACGCGCTCGACAATAGGGAATCTGAAGATCGAAATTTGTTCAGCGTGTCACCCGTTTTTCACCGGCCGCCAAAAATTGGTCGATTCTGCGGGGCGCGTCGAACGCTATAACAAGAAATATGGAAAGAAGAAGGCAGAGGAACCCGCTGTCTGAGCAGGGAGTTTCCTTGTGCGGCGTTGCAGAAAATGTACCTCCGATAAGAAAACAGACGTTCCGCCGGGTGACAACCCCACGGAACGTTTCTATTTCTCTCCACACGCGGCGGGTCCCCCAGTATGCGATTATGTCTTTTTGAAGACACCTCAGCCCACTCCCTTCTCCCCTTGACGTACTTCCGCCCGGTGTACGAACTGCGATGCGGCATGTTGTCCCTCCGCGAGCGTATCGAACGCCACCTGAATATCTCTGCGACCCTCCTGCATTCACGACCGTATCTACGGTCTCTCGTCCGTGAGTCGAGTACCCTTGCTGCCAAAACAGGCAGGTCGAAGGAAAGGACGGTACTGGTCAACGGTCGGACGATCATGACCCGCAACCTCGCTGCCCGCATCAAGTCTTCGCGTGAAGCGAAATGCTTCATGGCCGGGGAGACTCCTGTGGCTGTGGTGCTGAACAACGATGATCAGCTTGGACGGTTGCTTGATGTCGATACAGTTGATGCTGGACAGTTTGCAGACCTTCCGGTAACCGCTGTTGACGTTCCTGTGGTTTCGCGTCCGTGGGACCTTGTCTATGCCAATGAAACGACGATGCTGGAGGATTTCGCCCTGATGAACGGTTCTGCTTCCCGCCGCGGCGCGCAGGGAAACGTCCACCGGTCGGCAGTTCTTGTGAACCGTCGCAACATCCGTGTCGGGAAGAACGCTGACGTCGGCGCCGGTGTGGTGCTTGACGCGAACTCGGGACCTGTCGTGATTTGTGCGGGGGCAAAGATCTTCCCGAACGCGGTGATCATAGGGCCAAGTTTTGTCGGACCGGGTTCTCTCGTTAAGATCGGTGCGCAGATCTATGGCAATACGAGTATCGGTGCCCGGTGTAAAGTCGGCGGGGAGCTCGAAGACACCATTATTCATTCGTACGCCAATAAACAACATGACGGATTCCTCGGACATTCGTACTTGTGTCCATGGGTGAACCTCGGCGCCGGGACGACTTCGAGCGATCTCAAGAACACGTATGGAACAATCAGGGTGTCAATCGGGGGAACTTCCCTGGACACGGGACGGATGTTTGTTGGACTTTTTGCGGGAGACCACGCGAAAACAGGGATTAATGTAACGCTCAACACTGGGACGATCCTGGGGCCGTGTGCGAATGTCTTTGGAACAGAGATGCCGCCAAAGGAAGTCCGGCCGTTCTCCTGGGGGACCGGGAAAGGGTTCGAGCCGTACCAAGTTGAGAAGGCACTGCTTGTGGCGGAAACAGTGATGCGCCGCCGCGGCATCGAGATGACAGAAGCATATCGTACGGTGTTCCGTACGGTCCATGAAATGAGTACCCATGACCGATCAGACTCAAGAACTTGAATCGCCATCGCTACCGGATCAACGATTCCTTTATAGCGGGCCACGTGGTACGGCCGTCAAAATTCTCAATCGTGTGGAACGAACCGANNCGAAAAGGTCCTTGAGACGGAGTTTAAATCTCCGGACCTCAGTGATGTGGACAAAGGCCTGCTGAATGAAATCGTGCACGGAGTTCTTCGCTGGCAAGGGCGACTTGACTGGATACTGAACGGGTTCTCCCATGGGAACTTTGCAAAGTCGGAAATTAACGTCAAGAATACTCTTCGTGTCGCATTGTATCAGATCCTCTTCCTCGATCGCGTTCCTCATTCGGCTGCTGTCAATGAGGGGGTGAAGTTCATCAAGCGGATACGCGGGGATAAGCCTGCCGGGCTGGTTAATGCGGTCCTCAGGAATATCATCCGCAACATAGAAGGCATCCGCTATCCCGATCCTGCCATAGACCGTACACAGANNGTACACAGTACCTTAGCATCTTCTACTCTCATCCTCAGTGGCTCGTACGCCGGTGGAATGACCGGTACGGTCCGGAGGAAACGGAAAAACTCCTGATTGCAAACAACGAGCGCCCTGAGCTGAGTTTGAGGGTCAATCGCCTGAAATGCGATACCGCGCAGCTTCTGGAATTGCTTGATAAGCTCCAAATACAGGCGAAGCCATCGACCCTTGTCGACGGCTTCGTTCGGACTCGCTCGCTTTCGAAAATAGGTCAGATGGAACTGTTCCGTGGCGGGTTCTTCACGATCCAGGACGAGAGCGCTGCGTTGCCCTGCGTTCTTTTGGATCCGAAGCCGGGGGAAAGAGTGCTGGACCTTTGTGCCGCTCCAGGAGGGAAGACCACCAACGTCGCAGAGATCATGAAGAACCAGGGGGAGATCGTTGCGGTTGATAAATATGATGCCAAACTTCGGTTCATCAAGGGTTCATGCGAAAGGCTCGGCTTGCGCAATGTGACACTCCTGGCGGCAGATTCCACGACGCTCGACGCCGGTCCGGCAGACCGCGTTCTGGTAGATGCCCCCTGTTCCGGACTTGGCGTGGTGTCCAAGAAGCCTGATATTAAATGGAAACGTGACGTGGCAGATATTTTCCAGCTCGCACGGCTGCAATCGGCAATTCTCGATAATGCTGCAAAGCTGGTCAAACCAGGCGGGGTACTGGTGTATTGCACCTGCACCCTCGAGCCCGAAGAAAACGAGAATATCGTGCACGCGTTCCTTGCTGCCCACGCGGAATTCTCGGTCGAGACTGCCCGAAAATTCGTTCACGAAGAAGTTGTCACACCTGAAGGATTTGTGGCGACGTTCCCTCACCATCACGGCGTTGATGGGTCATTTGCCGCACGGCTGGTGAAGGCCGGAAACTGAATCTCGGCAAGAAACGAATCCCACTAGAGACGACCCAATGGCCAACATGCTGGACTTGATTGCGCGGGAACTGCAACAGCTCTCGGCCGCCCAAACCTACAAGTTGGAGATTCCGCTTCGAAGCGCACAGGATGGAGTCGTGAAGGTGGGGAGGAGGGAAGTCGTCATGCTTGCCTCCAATAATTATCTCGGATTGTCAAACCATCCTGCAGTCCGTGATGCCGCAATCAAAGGGATCCGAACCCACGGATATGGGGTCGCTTCCGTTCGCTTCATATGCGGAACTCAGGATATCCATCTCAAACTCGAGAAAAAGGTTGCCGGGTTCCTGGGAATGGAAGATGCAATTCTGTTCTCCTCCTGCTGGGCAGCCAATGAGGCGTTCTTCGCGTCCCTGACAAACGAAAAACTGGGGACGGAGAATCACAGGGATGTTATTTATTCCGACCGTCTGAACCATGCCAGCATCATTGATGGACAACGCTTATGCAAGCCAGAGTGCACAGACCGCAAGATCTACGCGCATGCAGACGTTGACGAGTTGATTCGTCAACTCGAAGAAGACATTCATCGGGACTACCGGTTGAGGATTATCGCCACTGACGGTGTCTTCAGCATGGAAGGCGATCTTGCCCCGCTTGATAGGCTTGTGGAGGTGAGTCGGAGGTATGATGCCTTGCTGTTCGTCGACGACTCGCACGCTATTGGCGTATGCGGCCGGACGGGTCGTGGAACTGCAGAAGCAAAGGGCGTCCTTGGGCGCGTCGATGTGATTACCGGTACCTTGGGCAAGGCGATTGGCGGCGCAGCCGGCGGGTATATTAGTGGCAAGAAGGAACTTGTTGCCTATATGAGGCAGAAAGCGCGTACATACATCTTCTCCAATTCTCTTCCGCCGCCTGTTGTGTGCGGCGCCTTGGCAGCGTTCGATCTGCTTGCAAAGGACCGATCGATCATCGATCGCCTGCAGAAGAATANNGCCTCATTGGGGTTCACGATTATTCCCGGTGACCATCCCATTGTTCCCATCATGGTCGGAGATGCTGCCGTTGCCCAGCAAATGAGCCTTCAATTGCTCAAGGAAGGAGTGTATATACGGGGGCTCTGGTTCCCTGTCGTTCCAAAAGGAGAGGCGAGGCTGCGCGCACAAGTGTCGGCTGCTCTGAGCATGAAGAATCTTGATCGCGCGCTCGCAGCGTTCAAGAAGGTTGGAAGGAAGATGAACATTATTTGATCTGGGCGTGTTACTACCTTGATGCCGGAATGGTCCGGCGTGACGAAGAGAACTATGTCCCATGGCTCCTTTGAATGAAGCTTCTGTGCTGTNNTCATCGAGGGTGATACGGTGGGGTTCACGATCGAGTTGACTACCCCGGCGTGTCCAGTGCGGGAAGAGATGAAGACCCAAGCCGAAGGTTCTGTACGGAAAAACGTCGCTGGAGTGGGAAAGGTGAATGTGACGATGACCGCCAACGTCACCCGGCGACAGAATGCTTCGCCCGTTGAACTTCTGCCCGGAGTGAAGAATACCATAGCCGTTGCTTCGGGCAAAGGGGGGGTCGGTAAATCCACTGTGGCGGTCAACCTCTCCGTGGCACTGGCGCGTGATGGTGCAAGAGTGGGATTAGTAGATGCCGATGTGTATGGACCGAGTAT
>PMNP01000045.1 GCA_003161755.1 Ignavibacteriota bacterium
GCTTTGTGGTATTGGATAGCACCGCTCTGAAAGTTCATTATCGTGTCACCATTGCGGGCATGGATACAACGGTAACCATGGCGCATTTCCATCTCGGGGCACCTGGAGTGCCAGGCAATGTGGTTCAAGCGATCGCGTTCACCGACAGCCTCTCGCAAGGTGATTGGCTGGGGTATGCGGATGATGTGATTCCTGAACTCATNNCCGAATCCATTCAACCCCAGCACGACGATTCTGTTCTCCCTGCCCTCGGGCACTCATGTGACTCTCAAAGTCTACAATTTGCTGGGTCAGGAAGTGTCGACGCTCGTTGATGGGTTCCGTCCGACGGGAGCGTACCGGGTGACATTCAACGGTGGCTCCCTTGCGTCGGGAGTTTACTTCTATCAGTTGAATGACGGGAACAAAAATGTGATTTCCCGCAAGATGCTCCTTCTCAAGTAGCCGGGAGCTCTGGAATTCCATTCAGGCAGAAGACAGGCTGTGCATGGTTAACAAAGGAACAAACCCAATGAAACTCCCTCTCGGAGTTTGCTCCATACTGCTGATTTCACTTCTGCTCTGGGGGTGCAGGGACTACGGAATTGCACCTGACATTGCGGCTCCCGCACCCCCCGTTACTGTTGTCGCGCCGGTATCCTACAAATCCAATGTGCTGCCCATTTTTGTCCGTTGGGGCTGTGAAGGCTGCCATGGCGGAACAAATGGGTTGATAGTCACGTCGGTGGCTTCACTCCTGAAAGGAGGAATTCATGGACCGGCAATCGTCCCGGGAAATGCCGACGCAAGCATCCTTGTTGAAAAAGTCAGCGCCACCCCCCCGTTTGGAGTCAGGATGCCCCAAGGTGGACCATATCTTTCGGATAGCACAATTCAGGTCATAAAGAATTGGATAAATAGCGGAGCGTTGGATAATTGAGTATTCTCACGGGACTCAAGACCCTGGTCGCGATGGCGACAGAACATTGCTTCTCAGAAGGCAATTGTTCAGGGTCAGGTTGTTGGTGAGGAGAATAATTCTGTCGGGTGGGACCAAGGAGGGGCTTTCCGGTAAGGAAAAGCCCCTTACGTTTTTCCCACACTCAACGTCAGGTCCGTTCCAGATTGCTTTTTCCTCATTCTGCTGGTATCTTTTCTTATTGCGAAGTTTTCAGACAGTGACTATGCTCCTGTGCCGGTCCTTCTTAGTCTCTGCTACTGAAGTTGTTTGATGATCCAAGTCCATCATCAATAGGGGTTCTGACTATGGAGTCTCCTACGACAGAAAAGAACAAACTCCTCGACAGCCAATATCTGGACGAGATCTTGAACAAGGGCAATTTTGGAATTATCGATACCTTTCTCGCTCCGAACTACGTCGGCCACATCTCAGGTTTTCCCTCCATGGGAAAAGAAGGGGAGATGGGAATCGTGACGATGTTTCGCACTGCGTTTCCCGATCTTGTGTTTGCGATGGAGAATCAGATAGCAGAGGGAGAACGAGTTGCTCATATGATGGTTGCACACGGAACGCACATGGGGACGCTTATGGGGATCAATCCAACCGGCAGCATAGTGGAAATCAGAGGATTGACCATGAGACGGTGTATGGATGGGAAGATTGTGGAATCCTGGAGCTTCATCGACATGTTGGGTCTGATTCAAAAGCTCAATGTTGTACCATCATCAGGAAAGAAAAGGTAGGTCAGGTGAACAGGAAACCGGCAGCTGTCATTTTTCTGGTGGTCTGCGTTGTTCTCGCTTTTCTCATGCTGACGCAGGTCATCACACTTGTTATCAGCGGGGCATTATTTGCGATCACCCTGGTGGCTCTCGGGTTGCTGTCGCAAGGGTTCAAGCGAAAAGGCACCTGACGGAAGAGCAGGCGTGGGTGCAATCGTCACCCGTTAATCATTGGCAGTCGTAAGGAAGAAAAAAAAGGCGCCCGCGAATGCGAGCGCCTTTTTGCATACCCGGTATAGCGTGCTACAGTCACACCACCTTCATGCCATCAGGCATGTGGTGCAGCCGGTGGAACCTGCGGCGGTGGTGGGAAGGTGGTTGGCGGTTGCATGGGGAATCCGGGCTTCGGCTTCCAAATGGCAAAGCCGATGAGCCCGCCAAGCAGCCCGAACAGTGTGTCTATAAGCAGCGATGCGCCGAAGTGGAAAATAGTGATAGCGCCATTCTCCATGCCGTGCATTGCACGATCGAATGCTTCTGGAGGGATTTGGTCCTTCATGCCTTCGAGAATTCCGGCGATAAATTCCCTGCCGATATTTCCAAACGCTGCAAGGATGGCGGCGCTGATAGCAGTACCATTGATGGCACCAAAGACTCCCGAGAGAGCGCCGAGCTGAATGGCATCACCGTTCGTCAATGGATATTGCGGAGGAAGGTCCTTCTTGAAGAAGAACACGCTCAGCGCCCCCCCGAGGAGCACGCCTGCACAACAGAGGCAGTTAATGATATTGAGCCCCGGAACTGCGGAGATCACTCCGATAATAATGCCGCCATACAGCGAAGGCATCAGAATACTCGGTTTTTCTGGTAGCGGTTGGTCCATGATAGTATCACCGTTGGTGAGAGGTGTGAGTGGACTGCATGAAAACTTGATAAATTCCTTCAATGCCAATCGGCGTGAGTACAATTGCCGCCGTCAAACCAAAGACCGATCCCGTGATGACTCTGCTCACGGTCGTGCTCGAATGGAGCCCCGCCATTGATAACAGCACATCTATGGCCATTGGCGCCATCGCGATCATTACCATTGCCCCATCCCTCATGGGGAACCGTTGTATGTGCCTGACAAACGGATATGCCATCAACCCGAGCGTGAACGACGCGTAAATCGAAAAACACCGAATGCATACGCCAAATTTCGCGCCAGCAAGGTGAAATGAATGGGTGTCAAATTGATGACAAACGGGACCAAAGAAGGCATACAAACCACTCCCTGCTGAAGCAAACGGCTNNTGCCAGCAGAGGAGCTGCAATAATGGCACCGCACCAGAGTATCGCACCTATGAGCATGCCACTGTAAGCCCTGCGCATCAGACGCTCGTGGCGATGGCCAAATCCATCGGTTTTTGTCTTTAGGCTCATCCGGGAGACGAGAGTTTGGCTAAACATACCGGAAATCACAACGAGAGTCAAGACGATGCTTGAAACAGAATCAGAATCAATGT
>PMNP01000004.1:0-5980 GCA_003161755.1 Ignavibacteriota bacterium
TATTTTTCCGGTGAGGTGGATATAAATGGGGAGAGGGGAGGGCTGTGCTGCCCAGAACGGATCGCACCCTTTGAAGCAAAACTTGCAATTCGTTTGAATCTCAGAAGAAACTCGCTTTTGCCTCTCTATTCAACAGAATCCCAACCTTCTTGTCGATGATTATGAAAACCCCATACATCGCACACGTCCTGCAAGATCGGGATGGATCATGGTCAACCCAATCTCTTAGAGACCATTTGAATGCAGTAGCGAAGCAGGCAGGAGAATTCGCATCAGCATTTGACAATCAAGACTGGGGCGAACTTCTCGGTTACTGGCATGACATCGGGANNCTGCCTGCGTGGCAAAAGTATATCCGCCGTAAGTCGGGATATGATGTTGATGCCCATATTGAGGGGACCAGGAACAGGCCGAACCATAGTACCGCTGGCGCAGTTTTGGCGTTCGATTCCCTGAAACAACATGTGGTCGCACGACTCGCAGCGTATGAAATCGGGGGTCACCATGCTGGATTGCCAGATTGGTATCCCGATGATGCCGGGGGGGATCTACAAAACCGAATCTATAAGAATCCGATTGAAGCCATTCTCAACACAGAAGAGCTAGACCAAATCCGACAAATACCTGAAGCATATGAACTTTTGGAGAAGCATTTTCCGCAATCAGCACCGACCGTGATAAAGAACAAAGAGCATTTGCATCTGTGGGTGCGTATGCTCTTTTCTTGTCTTGTGGATGCTGATTTTCTAGATACAGCGAACTTTATGAATCCAGAACAACAAAAAGAAAGAGGTAGCTACCTTACACTCTCTCAATTAAAGACCCGATTTGATGTATTTATGCAGGAAAAAAAATCCGATTCTGATTCTAGTTCCGTAATCAACAAGAATCGAGACAAGATTCTTGGAAATTGCAGACAGAAAGGAAAATGTTCGCCCGGATTTTTTTCTCTTAATGTTCCTACTGGTGGCGGTAAGACTCTTTCTTCTATAGCTTTTGCGCTGGAACATGCATTGAAACACAATAAGAAGCGAATCATCGTTGCAATACCATATACGAGCATTATCGAACAAACCGCAAAGGTATTTAAGTATGGAACGGATGATGAGAGTGAAATCCAAAAGCGATTAGAGACAGGAAATGTGCTTTTTGGGGAGGATCAGATCGTTGAACACCATAGCAATCTTGATCCTGACAATGAAGACAATAGAAGTCGCCTTGCTTCTGAAAACTGGGATGCGCCGATTGTTGTTACAACGAACGTTCAGCTTTTTGAATCGCTCTTTGCAAGANNACTAAGCTTCATAATCTTGTGAACAGCATAATCATACTTGACGAAGCACAAATGCTGCCGCCTGAATATCTAAAGCCCATTCTTTCAGTCTTGCGGGGATTGGTTGAGCATTTTGGTGTCACAGTTGTTCTTATGACTGCAACACAACCGGCATTGGAAGGAAAAATTGGTTCTGCGCCAAATGAGTTTGAGGGGTTAACGCACATTACTCACATTATTGATGATCCAGAATTGCTTGCAAAAGACTTTCAACGTGTTGAAATAAGACCCCCTGTTTTAGAGAACCGCTCAGAGTGGGAAGATATAGCTCTTGAACTCCAAGAACATGAACAGGTGCTTTGTATTGTAAATACGCGATCTGATTGCCGCAAGCTTCATGGACTTATGCCTATTGGCACAATACATCTTTCTGCGTTTATGTGCGGTGAAGAACGCAGCGAAGTTATATCGAAGATCAAATCAAAACTGAAGAATGGCGAGCCAATCCGAGTCATTAGCACTCAACTTGTTGAAGCGGGTGTTGATATTGACTTCCCTGCTGTCTATCGGGCACTTGCAGGTCTTGATTCGATTGCGCAAGCGGCAGGGCGATGTAATCGGGAAAATCGACTGGCAAAACAAGGAAAACTTGGAAAGGTCATCGTATTTAATCCGCCCAAATCTGCTCCAATGGGAATGCTGCGTAAAGGCGAAGATGCCTGCAAAACAATTTTAAGAACTCAATCTGCTCTCGAATTAACTCCAACACTTTTTAAAGAATACTTCAAGCATTTCTATGTGAGTCTTAATGGATTTGATATTCCGAGATTTCACGAACGACTAGTGAAGGAAGCAGACGAGTTCAAATTTCAGTTTCGGACGCTTGCCCAGAACTTCCAGATGATTGATGATAGCGCACAACGAAGTATTCTAGTGTGGTATAAAAACGAACAGACTGGAATTGATAGCCAAGATATGATTAACAAGTTGCGTTTTGCAGGTCCTTCGAGAGAATTAAGCAGAAGATTACAACGTTTTATTGTAAATGTACCGGTACATATGTTCAATCTTATTCAAGAAAATAACTATATCGAAGAAATTCATGGATATTGGGTTCAATGTGATACAGCTCTCTACAAATCGGGATTGGGTTTGCTTGGGAATGAAAGCGATTGGGTATATGGCGACGGTGTTGCGTAGAAAACAATGTGTAGGGCATTCGCTTCTGAATGTCATGTGGCAAAACGACACATAAGAATGTGTGTCCAACCGGCGTTATCATGCTTGAAAATACAAGTTGGGGAATCATTATGAACGACAAATATAATCACAAACCTTTTTGCCTTGAAGTATCCGGGGAATATGCGTGCTTTACCCGACCGGAAATGAAAGTGGAGCGGGTCAGTTATGATGTCCCCACTCCCTCTGCGGTGAGGGCTGTCTTTGAAGCCATCTTCTGGAAGCCGGCAATTCGATGGCAGGTAACAAAAATAGAAGTTCTTAATCCAATCAAATGGATTTCGGTCCGGCGTAATGAAGTCGGTGCGGTCATGAGTGATCGCTCTCCCGGCTTGTTTATAGAAGAAAATCGCCAGCAACGGGCTGGACTTTTCTTACGCGATGTTAAGTACCGCTTCTATGCAGTGCTGGAATACCTTCCGGTAGATCAAAGGATCAACAACAAGCACACTGTTGTACCGGAATGTCTTTGGGATCCAGAAGAGAAGGAGTTCATTCAAGAAGAGATGAAAGCAGAGGAAGAGAAAAGCGATACAGTTCGAAATGATGAAACCCCAGGAAAATATCTTGCTATCTTCGAGCGGCGGGCAAAAAGGGGGCAATGCTTCAATCAACCGTATCTTGGCTGCCGTGAGTTTAGTTGTAAGACATTTAAGCTGATCGAGAACCCTGAATCAGAAGAACAAAAACCTATTATCGAAACGCGCGATTTGGGGTTTATGCTCTACGATATGGATTTTACAAATATTAATGATCCGCAGGCGATGTTCTTCCCTGCAAAGCTTGTTGCCGGCACGGTTACAGTCCCTCCGATAGACAGTAAGGAGATACGACGATGATATTACAAGCATTGTATGAGTACTATCAGCGGCAATCTGTTAATGGAGAAAACAAAGTTGCGTCTGAAGGATGGGAATGGAAAGAGATTCCTTACGAAATTGTAATCACAAGAGGAGGTAAGTTNNCCTACCTTAGAAGGAGAAGGGAGAAATCGTAGGTTCCACAAATTTCTTGTTCCACAAAGTACCAAACGTACTGTTGGAATCAATCCCTACCTCCTTTGGGATAATATTGAATATGCGCTTGGCGCTAATCCCAGAAAACGAACTGACATAAAAACAAGACATGAAGAATTCGTAAAGCGGATACAAAACGAACTGAGTGATAAGAACATCCCTTCCATCAAATCGCTGCTTACCTTCTTAACAAATGAACCAATAAAACAAATCAAAGCCTCTCCTGAAGATTCGGAATTGTGGAAACAATTGCTTGAAGAAAATGCGTTCATCGTGTTCAGCATTGATGGAGAGGCAGGAAGAACAATTTGCGATGATGTTCCCAAACAACTCGAAGATAGTCGCTCACAAGAACAGCGAAGAGGAGTTTGCCTAATTAGTGGTAGAACTAACGTTGAAATTGCACGACTCCATCCTGCAATAAAGGGTGTAAGAAGGACCAATACGAGTGGGGCATCATTAGTCTCTTTCAACTTATCTGCATTCAATTCTTATGGAAAGACACAAAACTATAATGCACCTGTTGGCTATAATAGTACGTTTGCTTATACAACCGCGTTGAATATTCTTTTAGCAAAGGATTCGACAAATAAGGTCAGCATTGGCGATGCAACAGCAATATTTTGGGCAGAAAAGCAGTCTTCAACATTTAATTTCGAACAACATTTCCCTTGGTATATTTCCGACCCACCGAAAGATAATCCTGACCAAGGAGTTAAAGCCATAAAATCTCTCTTTGAGGCAGTGCGGACCGGAAAACTTCCTGCCGAAGAAGGCAACAGATTTCATGTTCTGGGGCTTTCTCCAAACGCAGCCAGAATATCTGTACGGTTTTGGAAATGTGGTACTGTTCGTGAATTCGCCGAGAAGATAAAGATGCATTTCGATGATTATGAGATTATTCACGGACCACAAGAAGCAGAATATCTATGTCTTAATAAAATTCTGAGAGCAACTGCACTTGAGTTTAAGATGGAAAATGTTGTGCCTAACCTTGCAGGAGTGGTCGTTGCTTGTATTCTTGATGGTTCACAATATCCTATAACGCTTCAAGAGCAGTGTATAAGAAGAGTAAGGGCAGAACGGCATGTTAATCGTGCGCGCGATACAATTCTTAAAGCATATATCAATCGTTTCAATCGTATTCATAACCCTGAAGCCAAGGAGGTCACTGTGGCACTCGACAAAACCAACAGAAATCCGGGATATTTGCTCGGAAGACTTTTCGCTGTTCTAGAACACNNTAGAGAGCCTAATGCGGGTATCCGTGACCGCTTTTACGGAGCATTTTCATCATCACCAATTACAGTTTATCCCTTACTGGAAAAACTCTATGGACATCATTTAGGCAAAATAGAAAAGTCAAAAGGTTTTTTCCAAGGTCTCAAAGGGGAGATCATAGACAAGTTAGATGTTAATAATACCCCGGCACATTTATCGATGGAAGAGCAAGCCCGTTTTGCAATTGGATATTATCATCAACGGCAAGACTTTTACAAGAAGAATGTAATCGGAGCAGAACAACAAACTACAACTTCTGAGGAAGGAGATCTATAATGAGTAAGATCGACAAACGGTATGACTTTGTCTTTTTCTTCGATGTTAAAGATGGAAACCCCAATGGCGATCCTGATGCAGGCAATTTACCTCGCGTTGATGCGGAAACAGGTATGGGTTTGGTAACTGACGTATGTCTAAAAAGAAAAGTAAGGAACTACGTTCAATTGACTCAGAACAAACAAGGCAAACCCAAAGAGTATTTTGATATTTTTGTCAAGGAAAAAGCCATACTCAACAACACACTAGAAAATGTCTATAAAATGCTAAGTATTGATTTAGACGAGAAACCCGCAGATGTGGCTGATGGCAAAAAGCGGAATGAGAAAGGGGTCGCACAAGGGAGCGAAGTAATGAAAGGAAGGGCACGAATGTGTAAAGACTTTTACGATGTCAGAACGTTTGGTGCTGTTATGAGTACTGGCCCAAATGCTGGACAAGTTCGTGGGCCAATTCAAATAACATTTGCAAGATCGGTTGAGCCTATTGTTGCTCTTGAACATAGCATTACAAGAGTGGCAAAAACCACCGTGGAAAGAGCAGAAACAGGCGGTTCTGAAATGGGACGCAAATACACAGTTCCATACGGTTTGTATCGTACGCATGGCTTTGTTTCTGCACATCTTGCAGATCAAACAGGATTTTCAAAGGAAGACCTTGATCTCTTCTGGAAAGCAATGCAGGAAATGTTCGAGCACGATCATTCAGCGGCAAGAGGTCTCATGTGCACGAGAAAACTTGTCGTGTTTGAACACAAAACAGCTCTTGGCAATAAACCTGCACATGAACTGTTTGAGCGTGTCACCTGCAAAAGGACAAATGATGAGAATAAGCCAGCAAGAGAGTTTACGGATTATGATATTATGCTCGATGGTAAGTCTATTTGCTCTGAAAC
>PMNP01000004.1:6033-8907 GCA_003161755.1 Ignavibacteriota bacterium
ATTGCCACGAGCTTTAGCTCGTGGACAACAAACACGAAAGCACACAACAAATCCAGGGGTTTTAACCCCCAGAAGGCGGACGTCGTATGCCATATGTCAGGGTCTGGGTTCATCTGATTTGGTCGACAAAGAACCGGGAGCCATTGCTTGCAAAGGAACTGCGGCCCGGACTCTTTGAGCACATCAAGGCAAACGCCAGGGAAAAGAACATTTACATCGATATCATTGGCGGCTATGCCGACCATGTGCACACGCTCATTTCCCTTGGTTCGGACCAGACCATCGCGAAGGTTGCGCAGCTTCTCAAAGGAGAGTCTTCGCATTGGATCAATCAGGGCTCGCTGACCCGTACGAGGTTTGAGTGGCAGGATGAATACATCGCGGTCTCGGTAAGTGAGTCGATGCTGGGTATAGTGCGGGAATACATCTGCGGACAAGAAGAGCACCACAGAAAGAAGAGCTTTTCCGAGGAATACCAGGAGCTTCTTCAGAAGCATGGGATCTCACTTGAGGGACTAAAGTCCAAATGAGTTATTTCCCAGGGTTTTATCCGTCCACGACCTAAAGGTCGTGGCAATAGGTTTAGGACGCGCTGAGTGTCGGAGATGAATTGCCACGAGCTTTAGCTCGTGGATAGCAAACAAAAGCATACAGCATACTCGAGGGGTTTCAACCCCATGATCTCGGAGGAAGATTTCATCCAGATCAGCGCTCTTCAGCACTACGTGTATTGCCCGCGCCAGTGCGGACTTATTCACGTGGAGGATGTATGGAACAACAATGTCTACACCGTGCGTGGCAATATCCTCCACGAGAAAGTCGACACGGACACCTATGAAAGTCGTGGTGCGCTGAAGACTGTTCGGGGGTTAAGAGTTCACTCGAGCCGGCTCGGCATCGTCGGGAGATGCGACGTTGTCGAGTTTCTTGGGACGGCCTCAGGAAATGAAAAGCCGTCGGTCATGCCGGTGGAATTCAAGGCTGGTCAGCCCAAGGATGATATCAGCGATAAGGTCCAGTTGTGTGCCCAAGCGCTTTGCCTGGAAGAGATGCTTGATGTCGATGTGCTTCGAGGCGCGTTGTTTTACGGACGCATTCGCCGTCGGGAACAGGTTGAAATAGACGCGAATCTGCGCGTTCAAACCGAAGGCATCATCAGCGCCGTGCATGACCTGGTGTCGAAGAAAATAGTGCCTGTTGCAGAGTATTCACGAAAGTGCTCACACTGTTCGCTGGAAGAAACGTGCCAGCCCAAAGCGATGAATCCAAGAAAACTCAAGGAGTATATGAAGGCACTGTACGCACCATGAAAAAACATTTGAACACCCTGTATATTACATCGGATGATGCATATCTGAGCAAAGAGCGGGAGACATTCGTTGTGGAAGTAAATCATGAAAAGGTCTTTCAGGCTCCTATCCATTCGATCGAGAATATTGTCTGCTTCGGGTTTAAATCGCTGACCCCCGCATTGATGGCGTTCTGTGCGGAAAACAATGTTGGAGTCAGCTACTTGTCCGACAATGGGCGTTTCCTGGCGCGTGTCTACGGACGCCAGCAGGGGAATGTTCTGCTTCGCAAGGCTCAGTATGCCATGGCCGACAACGAATGTGAATCGCTTGCCGTCGCCCGTCCAATCATCGCTGCAAAGGTGTCAAATAGTCGAAATCTTTTGCTTAGGCATCAGCGGAACCACCCGGACAACTGTCCGGATGCGGTTGATTCGGCTGCAAATGCTCTTGGCAACAGGCTTGCGGATATCCACAACGCGGTCACTTTGGATGGGCTTCGCGGACATGAAGGGGAATGTGCGTCGCTGTACTTTGGCGTGTTGTCAATGCTCATCTCGTCTGAGCAGGAGGAGTTCAAGTTTAGTTTACGGTCGAAGCGGCCCCCTCTGGATCCGGCAAATGCTCTTCTCTCCTTCCTCTACGCACTTCTCGTCAATGATGTTCGTTCGGCTCTTGAAACCACAGGCCTTGATCCTCAGGTGGGATTCCTTCATCAACTGAGATCTGGCAGGCCGAGTTTGGCACTCGATGTCATGGAGGAATTCCGGGCATATCTTGGAGACCGGATCATGTTGAACCTGATCAACCTGAAACAGGTCTCGATGAAGGATTTTGAAATTCGAGAATCAGGGGAGGTGAGGATGTCGGATGCAGCGCGGAAGACCGTCATCGCGGCATATCAGAAGCGAAAGCAGGAGGAGATCACGCATCCGTTTCTTGGAGAGAAAATGACAATAGGGTTGTTGCCGCATATTCAGGCGCAACTGTTGGCCCGGCATATTCGCGGTGACATGCCGGAGTATCCACCATTTTCTGTGAAGTGAAACGACCATGATGGTTCTGGTGAGTTATGATGTTTCCACGACGACCCCAGCGGGAGTGAAGAGGCTTCGGAAGATTGCCGAGATATGTCTGGACAACGGGCTCCGGGTTCAGAACTCAGTATTCGAATGCAACCTGGATCCCGCCGGTTGGGAAATCTTGAAAGACAGGCTGCTTTCCATGTATGATGCGGAGAAGGATAGTCTCCGGTTCTATTTTCTGGGGTCGAATTGGCAGAGAAGGGTAGAGCATCACGGGAAGGGGAGTATTGAGGACATTGAGGCTCCGATGATTCTTTAAGCGAAATACCTGCTATTGTTTGTCATGAGTTACGTCAGCGGGATGTCGCGGCACTGCCGCTAACCGAAGCTCACGCCGGTTTCCCGGAGGGTTAGCATGGCTATTCGAGAGCAGGAACGGCGATTCGCCTTTGCTTGTCGCGTGGTTAGCGGCTTGCGTGTCTGATTGGCGTTTTCAATCGTAGATGAACACGTTTTGCAATGCGTTTATGTAGATGCAGTCGCGCCCCGTACGGGCGCGT
>PMNP01000294.1:0-131 GCA_003161755.1 Ignavibacteriota bacterium
GATCCGGCACTCGATGGCATGGCCACGGGAGACAATTTTCCTCTTCGGAAGTTTCTCACCGGCCGCTACACGGAGCTGAAGTTTGATCAGATCGTGACCCGTCACCTGCTCCGTCACCGGATGCTCCACCT
>PMNP01000294.1:151-7831 GCA_003161755.1 Ignavibacteriota bacterium
GTTCTATTGATCCCCGAACACCTGCACCTCCACATGGCGCGGGTTTTCCATATACTTTTCAATATAGACCGCCGGATTGTTGAACCCCTGTTCGGCTTCATGGCGAGCGGTGTTAAACGCGACCTCCATTTCAGATTCTTCCCGCGCAATGCGCATCCCTCTTCCGCCGCCTCCTGCCACCGCTTTGATGATGACGGGATAGCCAATGGCACGCGCGACTTCCATTGCTTCAGGAGCGCTTGTGATTTCCCCATCACTCCCGGGAACCACCGGCACGNNAGAGGTGCAGATTTCCGCAAATCCTGCGTTCTCCGCAAGGAACCCGTATCCTGGATGGATCGCGTCGACATTGGTGATTTCTGCTGCGGCAATGATGCGGGGGATTTTGAGGTAGCTCTCACGGCTTGGCGGGGGACCGATGCAGACTGCTTCATCGGCGAAACGTACGAGGAGTGAATCGCGGTCGGCCTGCGAGTACACTGCTANNGCTACCGTCTTAATGCCAAACTGCTTGCACACGCGGATGATGCGCAGGGCAATTTCACCCCGGTTGGCAATGAGTACCTTCTTGAACACGCGGAGACTCCAACGGATGTCAACGGCTCATGCCGTTTCTACGAGGAAGAGTGGTTGATCGTATTCAACAGGCTGGCCGTTTTCCACAAGAATCTTGGCGACCTTGCCGGAAATGTCAGATTCAATTTCGTTCATCAACTTCATCGCTTCAACAATGCACAGGACGGTCCCCGAGGCAATGGTCGTGCCCACCTGGACAAACGGGGCTGCATCTGGTGAAGGGGAGCGGTAAAAGGTGCCGACGATGGGAGATTTTACTTCGTGGAATTTTNNCGAGACGCGATCAATGTCTGCCCATGGGCGGGGACAGGATTCCAAACCGGCTGGGGCGTCTGTGGGATCTGCACTACTCCCCCCGGGTGTTTTGCGAGACGGATCCTCTTCCCTTCTTCTTCGATCTCTAGCTCGTCAAGCGCACTTTCCGAGAGGAGCTTCACAAGCTTCTTGACGTAGTTCAGGTCCATGGGGCCTCCGCCGTTGGTCGAAGATCTGTGGTCAATCCCAACGTCCATCCGCCGCCTCCAACATCACGCCTTCACCCGCTCGATGTATCCCCCGCTCCGGGTATCAATCTTGATAGAATCACCTTCGTTAATAAACAGAGGCACGTTCACAGTTGCGCCCGTTTCCACGGTGGCGGGCTTTGTGCCGGAGTTCGCGCTGTCTCCGCGAACACCAGGGACGGTCTCCGTCACCTTAAGTTCCACGGTAATTGGGAGCTCCACACCAGTGATATCGGACCCATTGACAAGGATGTCGACAGACTCACCATCTTTCAGGAATGCCGCCCCTTCGCCGATTTGCTCTTCGGAAACAGAGAGCTGCTCATAGTTTTCCTTGTCCATAAACACGTACCCGGAACCGTCGCGATAAAGGAATTGATACTCCTTCCGCTCAATCCGTATAATCTCAATGGCCTCACCAGCCCGAAACCGGTTCTCGATGACTTTGCCGCTCTTGAGGTTTTTCAACTTGGTACGGACAAATGCACGCCAGTTGCCGGGATTTACATGCTGAAATTCAATGACCGTCCATAACTCGTTGTTGTACTTTATGACTAATCCCGGTCGAAAATCAGACGTCGAAGGCATGGCATTTCGTCTAAGTGAAAGAAATGGAACTGGTTACCGAAAGCAAAGGGCTAAAAATATACGAACCAATCGCGTCAAAGTCAAGAAACCTTCGCTGGAGCCGGGCAAGGAGAGGCAACACCGATCTCTGGGCAATCACAACGTCGAAGTGACAGAACTTGCTTGATTCCACCAACCGATTTTTCTATCATTGCTTGCAATGAATACTCACCGTCTTTTTGCCTTCGCTGTCATCCTGGGATTGATCCCCTTGATTTTATTGTCCTGCCGGAACAACAATCATCTCGTCCTCAAAGAAGACAAGTTCGTTTCTGTGTATGTGCAGCTCTCCAGGGTGGGTTCAGGGAGCGATTCCTTGTTAGCCCGGCACCGCGCAGATTCAGTCCTGCAACAAGCCGGCGTCACGCGCGAACAAATGCAGGCCACAGTGCTGTGGCTCAATCGTGATGTGACTCGGTGGAAGAGGGTGTTTGACGAAATCGGACAGACAATGCGGGACAGCATGGAAACGACAGGTTTTCGGTAAGGACTTCCGTTCGAGGAGCCCTGCTAGACAACTTCGCCGATCACCATAGGCTTTTCACCTTTGCGCCGCAGTTGACGGAGAACTGTATCTGCAGTCTTCTTCCCCACAACGAGAATAAACCCGACACCCAAATTAAACGTTCGCTGCATATCTTCTTCAGGAACATCCCCCAAGCGTTGAAGGATCCCAAACACGACAGGCCTATCCCAGGCACTCCAATCGATGCGTAGCGCGCGCCCCGGGGGGACGATGCGCATAGTATTGCCAACGATTCCCCCTCCAGTGATGTGTGAAAGGCCATGTATCGGGAATCGATCCAGCAGTGGGCGAACGACCCGAAGGTACGATCGGTGAACAGCAAGCAGGGCTTCACCAAGGGTACAGCCAAGTTCGTCGGAATACGTTTCTACGGTGTATTCTTTCAGGAGAACGGCTCTGGCGAGTGAGAATCCGTTGGTATGCAGCCCTGTTGACGGGAGCCCGACAAGAATATCGCCCTTGCGGATCCTTTTGCCATTGAGAATGTTCTTTTTATCTACTACTCCCACAATCGTCCCCGCCAGGTCATATTCATCCGCGTCATACATACCCGGCATCTCCGCGGTCTCTCCGCCGATGAGGGCACAACCATTTTCCCGACATGCCTTGGCCATGCCTTGAACAACAGCGGCTGCAACATCAACGCGCAGTTTTCCTGTGGCAAAATAGTCCAGGAAGTAGAGCGGGGACGCACCACACGCGAGAATATCATTGACACAATGATTGACGAGATCCTGGCCTACCGTTTCGTGGCGGTTCATGAGGTTCGCTATCAGCAGTTTAGTCCCAACTCCATCTATGCTGGAAACCAGCACTGGACGAGAAAANNAGCCGCCGAATGCCCCAATATCTCCTATTACTCTCCCTGTAAAGGTCGAGCGGACATCCCGTTTGATTTCCTTGACGAAGCGCTCTCCTTCTGCAATGCTAACGCCCGCTTTTGAATATGTGACCGCCACTCTCACCTCCTTGTCGATGGAACGGGAAGAACTTAGGGACAATTCAAGGGAATTGCAACTCGTCACTCGTCGACATGAGGTCTTTGCTCTATCAACTTCGCCAAACAGTCGCATTTGACCAATCTTTCACACGACCTACGTAGGAGGTGTTCGACGAGTACAAGGATGGAGGGGGAACTCAAGTCTCGGCAGGCTTTGAGATTCTTCCTCTAAATCTCACATTTTTGCCCTATATGAAGCAAGGAAGGCACAAACAATTCTACAATTCTCTCCTGGCACTTTTCATTGTACTTCGTCTTTTCGCGTGTTTTAGCGTTTTTGCAACGGCATATCTTTTGTTGGAACCAATGATACCCATCACACGGAGGAGAACGTTAGTCAGGGCAACAACTTGCATGATTCGAATGGGATTTCTATATTGGGTTTGCCTTCACTATGAAGACGGTTTCGTTCAGGGACAGCCCTTCGACGAGAAGGGTTGGCAAAATTTTGTGCCTCGGAAGAAATTACGAGGCACATGTGCTGGAGATGAGGGCAAGCGTTCTTGAGACGCCCGTAGTCTTCCTGAAACCGTCTACCGCTCTTCTCTCATCAGGCTTCGATGTGGTGATTCCTCCCTTTGCGCGCGAACTCCACCATGAGGTGGAACTCGTCGTACTGATCGGACGCAATGGAAAGAAGATCCCCAGGACAGTCGCACTGGAGTATGTCGCCGGCTATGCGGTTGGACTCGACATGACGTTGCGTGATGTTCAGGCCGAAGCGAAGAAGGGCGGACTTCCCTGGACCGTAGCAAAGGGATTTGACACGGCGACACCCGTTTCGTCATTTGTCGCGCCCGAGGCAGTTCCGGATCCTCACCACCTTGCCATTGCACTTCAGGTGAACGGCTTGACGCGACAAACGTCAAACACCTCCAAGATGATTCTGAGTATCGAACAGATCATCGAGTATCTTTCGACAGTCTTCACGCTGGGAGAAGGCGATTTGATTTTTACGGGAACTCCAAGCGGTGTTGGGCCGGTGGTTCCAGGCGATCAACTTCACGCAGAAATTGAATCCGTAGGTTTTTTGGAAGTCGGCATACGAGCCGAGCACTAGAACGCGAACTCCAATGGCACGAACAATCGCAGTTGCGCTTCCCAAGGGTGGGGTCGGTAAGACGACAACGGCCGTAAACCTCGCGGCAAGTCTTGCCGCCGAGGGATGCCGAACCTTGCTCATCGACATGGATCCCATCGGATCGTCAGGTGTTTCGCTCGGGTTCACTTCGAGCACAGTGACAGCAGGGATCTACGACGTTTTCAATTTTGTCACCGCCTTCCCAAAAGCAGTCCACCACACTGAACTCTCCACGCTGGATTTTGTTCCATGTAATGTCCGGACGATCCAACACGAGGAGCGCATTGTGCGGTTGGCGGAGAATCGAACGCTGCTCAGGAACTTGCTGCGACCAATCAGTCCGCATTACCAGTATGTCATTCTCGATTGTCCGCCTGTTCTTCGGGGGCTTTGCACAACAGCCCTGGCCGCATCGGACTCGGTGCTTATCCCTGTGCGGGCAGGCCATTATGGCCTTGACGCGGTCGACAAGCTGTTCTCCTACCTGGATTGGATGAAGGAAGTCACAGGGCGAACGGTTGCGGTGGAAGGCATACTCCTCACCATGCATGAGCCTCATACAAAGGTGACGGATATTACGATCAGGGAGTTGACGGCAAAATATCGCGGCCATCTTTTGCGAACGATGATTCCCCGGAACACTGTGTTGAGCGAGGCAAGTTTTTTTGGAAAGCCAGTCATGATGTACCACGACAAATGCAGCGGGTCTGAAGCGTACCGAACACTCGCGCGCGAGTTGATCATGCGGCATTCCGCCGCAGCCCAACCTTCGCCGCTGCGTCCGACTTTGATGGAGCGGTTCGGCACGGAGGGATGACGAAGGATATCGCAGTACGATGAGACTGGCAGCAGCAGCAACCATGACGCTCGCACTTGCGGGCGCACTTCTTATTTCGGGTTCACGGCTCTCTTCCCCTCCCCACGCCCATCAGGGACCTCTACCAACTCCGCCTCTCTCCGATGCGATCACTACCGACCTCACTGACTATCGATGGCCCACGGATGCAGGCACGATTGTCACTTCGACATTTGCCGAGTACCGTGCGCTGCATTTTCACGGAGGGGTTGATGTCAGCACCGGTGATTTCACGGGATACCACGTGTTTGCCATGCGTGAGGGGTATGTTTCCCGTATCCGGATTTCCGCCAATGGCTATGGGAAGATGCTGTTCGTGCGACATCCCGACGGTTATTATTCGACCTATGCTCACTTGAGCAAGTTCTCGCCTGAAATCGAACTGCTTGCCCGCAAGGAGCAACTGCGGACGCAATCCTATTGCATCGACCTCGAACTTCAACCTTCCGATATCCCTGTGAAAAAGGGAGCTGTGATCGCCTTTACTGGCGATACGGGAATAGGAACCCCTCACCTGCACTTTGAAATCCGCGACACAAATCTTGAACCGATCAACCCACAACTCTGCCCCGGCCTCCTTGCCCAAGATGGTATCCCGCCGGTGATTAGCAAGATCGCAATTACCCCTGTGGGTGAGAATTCCCGCGTGCAGGGCAAATGGGAATCCCAGGTCNNATCGTGTTCGCGACAATCACTACCGGATCAACGGGACAATTCTCATTGATGGCTCGGCCGGATTTTTGATCAGCGCCCGCGACAGGACTGAAGGGTCACGGTTCCAGCGAGGTGTGTACAAATACACACTGCTTGTCGACGGAGAATCTATCGCGACGATGACGCTCAACCGTGCCCCCATCCATGAAAGTCAGCTCGTGGGACTGCATTTTGACTGGTCCCTTCAGGACCGCGGCCTGGGCAGATTTGAGAAGCTCTTTGCTGAAACACCCCGGATCCTTCCGTTTCTCTCCCCCATACTGCCTAATGCAGGAGTCGTCGGAAGCGCCACTGGCATCGACGGTGAACATGCTTTTACAATCATTAGCTCGGACATTGCCGGCAATCAGGCAGACGTGTCCGGCACATTCATTGTTTCCAGGGCGCCTGAGTTCACGATTGTGCATGATTCTGCTGCCTTGCATTTGCAATTTCAGGATACCAGAACACTCGACCGTGTCATCGTGAGTGCGCGGCAGCCGGACGGGTCATGGTCCGACAAAAGCATTTACTCGCATCAACCATCGGACGTGAGTCCGATCGCCATCCCGCTGCCAACGGGCTCATGGAATGCGCTGCGGATAGTTGCCGAAGACACGTGGCACATGGCCTCACATCCCGCCTTCGTCTTTCAGAAGAAACCCTTCGGGCATGCATCTCTTGCGGTTTCTCACACTATTGAAGACTCGTATGTCCGAGTCCTTCTCCGCACGACAGGAACGTTTACGGCAACGCCAACGGTTATCGTCTTTGAAGGGGACTTGCGACGCCAAATATCACTGGAGGCCATGTCGGAAAACCTGGCCGTGGGATCCTTTCGACCCACCGACGGCATTGGCGGAATTCGGCGGATCGCCGGGGCAGCTGAGGTGAACGGTGAACCGCTGAATACTTTCGAAGAATTTGAACTTTATCCCATCATGCCGGGATCCAAGGGATCGTATACCATCGATGGCGGCAAACTACGCATAACATACGATTCCCTCTCTGTCTACACCCCGCTCCTTGTCCAAGTTGAAAAATCGATTGACGACGGCAAACCGTACTATTCCCTCACACCCTCCCATGGAGTCCTCAGGGATGGTCTTCATGTTGCACTGACCGGATACGGAGTTGAACCTCATGAGGGCCTTTATTTCCATGGAAGAGCCAGCCGCGAACTCATTGACAACCATCCTGTGGGCTCCATGTACTCCGGAGTAATTACCAGGACACTTGGAGACCTGACGCTGCAGGTGGACGACCAACCGCCGGCAATTCGCAATCTCGAAGTACGAACCGAGCGGTCCGGTCGTGTGGGGATATCCTTCCGCATTCGTGACAATCTCTCGGGCGTTGAATATGACAGCCTGAAGCTGTACATTGATGATACGGTCGTTATTCCGGAGATAGACGGCGAACACCACAAGGTGTCGTATCATTCCGACAACCTTCTTCAGCACGGTTCCCACCAGCTCCTGATTAAAGTGAATGACATGGCGGGCAACCCTGGAACTGTCGAACGACGCTTTACCATTCGCTGACAACCGTACCTCTTCCCCATAATTGCTCCCGGCAGTCGGTGGCCCACGCGGCACCCCGGCCTTGCCGGGTTCTTGTCGATCGGAGTCTTCTCGTGGCCTCAACAGATCAATCGGCAGCGCTCGCCAAAACGTATGCACCCGCAGAAGTCGAACAGAAATGGTACGCCTTTTGGGAATCGCACGGCATGTTTCATGCCGTTGCTTCGGCCGAGAAGCGCCCATACACAATTGTCATTCCCCCACCCAATGTGACCGGCGTGCTGCACATGGGGCA
>PMNP01000200.1 GCA_003161755.1 Ignavibacteriota bacterium
GTCTGACCGAACGCTGCGGCAGCGCAGAACCAAAGCAATGCTCCTGTAATATACTTCCGGAGTCGCATGAAGACCTGTTGAAGTTATTTGGAGAATAGGAGGTCAATGACAGCAATCATCATCACTGCCAGTGCCAAGGTAGAGAATACGCAGGTGAAATGGAAGAGGTACCACTCGCCGCGGTCCGGAACAACTCACCCGGTGTTATTCAAGTGTTTTTCTGAATCGCATGACGCTCAACGAAAGCACTCCTACTCCAATCAGCGCGAGCGCAAGGGTTTGCGGCCACAGTTCACGGATCCCCGTCCCCTTGAGAAAGATCCCGCGTACAATTTCCAGGAAGTACCGGAGAGGAATCACATAGGTGACAACCTGAATGACCTTCGGCATGTTGGCGATGGGAAACGTGAAGCCGGAAAGATAGATGAACGGCATGAAGAAGAAGAATTGTGCGATTAACATCGCCTGCTGCTGTGATTTGGCAATCGTGGAAATGAACAGGCCNNGCAAAGAGAAGCGGGAGGCTTCCCAGCAAGGGAACTTCGAACCAGTAATGAGCGATCGCAAGGACGACCAGAACATCCAGGAATCCGATGATCGTGAAGGGGATCAGCTTTCCGAGGATGAGCTCATAGGGGCGAATGGGAGTCACCATGAGTTGTTCCAATGTCCCAATCTCCTTCTCCTTTACAACCCCAAGAGATGTGAGCGTCATGGTAATGATCATCAAAACCAGGGCAACAACACCCGGGACCATGAAGTTGGAACTCTTCAAATCCGGATTGAACCAAATCCTTGGCTCAGGGAGGATGCGTGCGATCCTGGGACCTGAGTGGACAACGACATACCTGCCCATAACGCTTTGAGAATACGACGCCACAATCTGCGTCGCATACCCCAGGAGAATATTCGCGGTGTTCGCATCGGCTCCATCAAGGATGATCTGAACATCTGCGGGTCGGAGTGCCTGAATATCTCTTCCAAAGTCCTTTGCAATGACAATGGCAATGTTTGCTTTTGCCCGTTCTATGGAAACATCCGCCTCATCGGGAGTATCCACGTGAGCGCGGTCGATGAAGTACCCGGAATTTGTAAATCCGCGGATAAATTCCCGGCTCTCCTCGGTTCTATCCATATCGCACACAACCATGGAGCTGTTCTTGATATCCGTTGTCGCGGCATAGCCCAGCAGAATGACCTGAAGAATCGGAGCAGCGAGAGATACCCCCATCATCCGCTTGTCCTGGCGGACCTGATAGAACTCTTTTCTCATAATCTCAAAAATCACATGAAGGCTTTTCTTCATCACGCACTCCGCTTCTGCATGCGTACGATACTCACTCCAAGCATCAGTGTGGCAAAAATAATCATATACACAAATTGATCCCAGACATCCCAGAACCCCACTCCCTTCAGCATGATACCCCGAACAATGACCAAAAAGAACTTATTCACGGCCGCATTGGAGACGATGCGCAGGAACAGGGGCATGCTGGATATGGGAAAGACGAATCCCGACAGGAGAAATGAGGGGAGAAGTGAACTGAATACCGAGATCATAAACGCAACCTGCTGAGAATCAGTCACCGTCGAGATCAGCAGTCCCTGTCCTAGCGCCCCCACCACAATGATGACAATGGCGGCATAAAGCAGAAGAAGGCTTCCTTTGACCTGCACCCCAAACAAGAGATAACCCAGGAACAATATGCCTGTAGCCGCTGCCAGACTAATCACAAGATAAGGTAAGGTCTTCCCGAGAATCACCTGAATCGGGCGAAGAGGTGACACCATGATCTGTTCCATCGTTCCCCGTTCCTTCTCGCGAACCACTGTCAACGAAGTCGAAACGACGGCGGTGAGCACAAGGATGAAACCGATAAGTCCGGGAATGAGAAAATCGGATGAGCGGAGATCGGGATTGTACCAGATTCTCGGCTGGAAATTCACCGGAACGTATTGCGATCGTCCTCTTAGTTGGTACGCCTCTGCGACCAAGTTGGAGGAATACTCTGAAGTCATTCTTACGGCATAGCTCAAGGCCTGACCCGCGCTGTTCGCGTCCGAGCCATCGAGGATGATCTGCACGTGTGTTTCCTCTCCACCAAGGACGTCACGAGAAAACGTTGGTGCAATGACAATTGCCGCCCGCGCCTTCCCGGAGAGGATGAGTTCCTCAATTTCGCCGTAGGAGGCAACATCGGCAAAACAGTCGAAATATTCGCTGTGACGGAACTGGTCAAGGAACGCACGGCTTTCCATAGTTCTGCTCTGATCAAGGATAGCCGTAGGGATGTGCTTCACGTCGAAATTCAGAGCGTATCCCACGAGGTTGATGAGGGCCGCGGGGAGCACGAGGAGCATGCCCAGAGACGTCGGGTCACGCCGGATCTGGCGGAACTCCTTGATGACAATCGGTCTCAGCGCCAACAGCGGATGCATGCTCGTCCTCAGGTTACTTTTCGGAGGCTGCGCCATCTTTCTCCAACAGATAGAGAAACACATCTTCAAGAGACGGGACAATCCGCTGGATCCCAATCACCGCAATTCCAGCCGACTGAAGCACTTTCGTGATTTGCTTCTGCCCTTCTTCCTCTGACTCCACCATCACATGGAGTGCAGTTCCAAAGACCGAAATTTCAAGCGCCCACGCCTCCCCTCGAATTCTCTCCAACGACTCCACGACATCCCCGCAGCGCACTTCGAGTATTGGGTGCGTGATATAGCTGGTCTTCATCTCCGTTGGACTTCCCCCGGCGATGAGACGTCCGGCATTAATCAGAATGATGTCATTACAGTATTCCGCCTCGTCCAGGAAGTGCGTTGTCACCAGGACCGTGACCCCCTCTTCCGAGAGATGACTGATAAGTTCCCAGAATCTCCTGCGGGAAATGGGATCCACCCCGCCGGTCGGCTCATCGAGGAAAATAATTGGCGGCTGATGCAGGATGGCACAACCGAGCGCCAACCGCTGTTTCCATCCTCCTGAGAGCGTTTTTGTCAGACTGCTCTTCCGGTTCTTGAGATCGGCCATTTCGAGCACCCACGCCATCCGATCTTCAAGCCGCTGACCTTCCAGACCGTACACGCCGCCATAGAAACGAATGTTCTGTTCCACCGTAAGGTCGTCATAGAGGGAAAAACGCTGTGACATGTACCCGATGGAACGTTTGACGTTTTCCGTCTCTTTCCTGATGTCAAACCCGCCAACCAGTGCATTGCCTGATGTAGGTTGGAGCAGACCGCAAAGCATTCGGATGGTGGTGGATTTACCCGCACCGTTGGCGCCCAGGAAGCCAAAGATCTCCCCACGCTTCACCGAAAACGTCACGTCGTCCACTGCGGTAAATTTTCCGAACCGCTTCGTGAGACCCGTAACTTCGATGGCGTTTTCTGTGTTTGGCATAACGTGAGTAGTTTCTCCGCTGGCTATCGCAGCACCCCAAGCGCTTTTTGAAGCCGCACCGCAGTGATTTCCTGTTCTGCAAGTGAGCCGGTCAGATTTGTGCGGGCTTGGAGAAGAGCGACATTGGCGTCAAGAAGTTCGCTCGACGTCGCCAGTCCCGACCTGAACTTGTCCCCCATGATGCGAGAATTCTCTTCCGCTTGTGCGACGCCGAGTTTTGCCACTTCGACNNGGGCAGCAGCAAGCGAGGTCCGTTCCACTTCAAGGGCAACGTTTTGCTTCATCTGGTCGAATACCGCCTGGTTCGCCTCGAGGCCGGCTTCCGCTTGTTCGGCCTGCGCCTTCGTCGTTCCCCAATTCCAGACGTCCCACTGGAGTTGAACCCCTACATCCCACGAGTCATTCCATTGTTTCATCGCAGGGAGAAACCGTTGATTCGGGTTGCTGTAGTAGTAGTTCGCAGCAAGAGAAAGCTGAGGCCACCACCCCGCATTCGCCGCCGTAACTCCGGCCCTGGAGGCATCGATTCTTGTCTGCATCGCGGCAATATCGGGCCGGCGGGTCAGAGCAGAGGCAAGAAGTCCTGCGGAAGTGCCGACAGCCGTGTCGACGATGCCACGTGGCTGCGACGCAATTTCAACAGGAGTATTCACTGGACGCCCCAAGGCAAGATTGAGACTCATCTCTGCAACCTGCATATCATTGGCCGCATCAATTTGGCCGAGACGCGCATTGGAAAGCTGAACCTGGATTCGCAAGAGATCATTCCGCGTTGCCATTCCCGCGTTCATCAGGTTATGCACATCACGCTCGTAGGTTTCCAGACTTGTCACGTTCTCGTCGATGGAACGCTTCACTTCACGCGATTGATAGAGGCCCCAATACGCGGAAGTAATCTGAATGATCAGGTCGGTTTCGTCATTCCGGACATCCAACTGGCCGGCTTCCGATTGCAGTTCAGCCGCTTTGGCGTTGCTACTGAGGCGGAATCCTGTAAACAACGGCTGCTGGACAGAAGCGTGCAGGACGTAGTTGTCGGGAATATTCGGAAAGACCGCAATCGGGGTGAACCCGGGAATGGGCAACGCGACAGAAAATGATGGANNAAGTAGAGCTGCATCGACTTCATTTGCGCGGGCATCGGAAACCCTGGCCCGAGCTTGCGAAGCCCGAAGCGTGTTGCTCCGATCTTTTCCAATGCTGATTGCCTGCTCCAGAGTCAAACGTGATGCATCCTGCGCTGCTGCAAGCGGAATACCGAGGATGAGTGTGACCACCACAAACGCCAACCTGTTCATGCAACTGCCTCGTTCTGCTGTTCATGCGTGAGAAGCGAAATGAAGACATTTTCCAGAGAAGGCCTGACAACGCGCATGCTCTTGACAACGATACCCGAATCTGTGAGGAGCCGCTCAAGTTCCGGCCACCGCTCGCCGGCATGGTCGACCACGATATTCAGCCGGNNTCAGCCGGTCACCGAACGCCTGCACTTCCATGATTGAACTCTCATGTTGGAACAGACGGAATCCGTCACGCACACGATCGATCACGACTTCCAAAACCTCCCCCTTCATCTGGTTCCTCAGGTTTTCCGGCGTATCGACGCTCATAATGGACCCGCTGTTCATCATGGCAACGCGGGAGCAGCGTTCTGCCTCATCCAGATACGGCGTGCTCATGATGATGGAGATCCCCTGGCGGACCAGACTCTGCAGGATCTTCCAGAAATCCCTTCGCGACACCGGATCGACGCCGGTNNTTGATTTCGGCAAAGAACTCTATGTTTTCATCGATGGTCAAATCACCGTACAGCGAAAACCGTTGCGACAGATAGCCGATTTTTTTCTTGACCTGTTCTGATTGTGTAAGAAGATTGTATCCCAGAATTGTCGCGCTCCCCGAGCTTGGCGTGAGGATGCCGCAGAGCATTCGCAGGAGGGTCGTCTTGCCCGA
>PMNP01000292.1:0-10789 GCA_003161755.1 Ignavibacteriota bacterium
CGACGGACCTCCGCGGAGCAGTGCTAGTCGACGCTCCCTCTCCGTTGTGACCATCAGTTTTAGAATGTCGATCGACGATCATGGACTTTCTCCCGCTGTGCCATCCTCCTTTCGTTGATTATCTTCTGATAAGACGGTACATTGCACGAAGTATTCTGGTCGATTCGGATGAACCCGCCCCGTAAGGCTCTCATATCTCCAGGATCATGGTGCATTTGAAGCTCCTCCGCCTCAAAAAGTTGGTCGCAATCTTCTCCTCGATAGTCGAGTCCGCCTCTGATTGGGACTTCCTCATACTCGTACTGACGCTCTATCTGTTTTTGACCCTCTCACTATTCCTCCAGTGGCCTCCCCCAATGGCGGACGAAGAGATGTTCGGTGATGTGGCCCGAACATTTGGACAACAAGGACATTTGACCTCTGAGCTTGTTCCCGGGATGGGGCGCGGAATGTTCTGGCAACCGCCCCTGTATTTCCTGGTCCTTGCCCCTGTGGTTAGACTTTTTGGGTTCTCTCTTGTCGTGCTTCGTGCCTTCTCCGCAGTGGTCGGCGCGCTCATCGTTGTGGCCACGTATCTGCTTGGCAAGAAATCAGGCTCAACGCCATGCGCCAAAGTAGGATCACTTCTTCTTGTATGTAACCCCCATTTTGTAACCTATGTGANNGTACGGGAGGATGGATGGGCTGTGTGTGCTCTTCATCCTGCTATCGTTCCTCCTGGCAGTAGTGGCATTGAAGCGGGAGAAACCCGGGACATTGCTTCTTTCAGGAATTGCCGGATCTGCGGCAGTCATCACTCATCCCCTAGGTCTGATAGCTCCTGTCTCTATCGTGCTTTGGTTGCTCATGGAAAAGGAAGCACGGAAGGGCTCGATCGTCAAAAGTGTCATATGGTTTCTCGCACCCATGCTTGTGGTCTTAGTGCTCTGGCTCCTGTACATCCTGTCTGATCCAGGGGCTTTTATCACACAGATGNNTCCTTGGGTTCTTTAATCGCTATCGTTTTCTCCCATTGGTGTTGCTAACGAATCTTCTTGCGACAGTGACCCTGTGGTGGCGTTGGTCGCGCTCTGCTCCCCGGAAACCTGCCCAGCTTCTTATCGCCATTGCAAGTGTGGTTTCGATCACGGCAATTGGCACAAGGTTCGAATTACCTTACCAAGTGTACTGGGTGCCCGTGGCAAGCATTGCCGTGGGCATGGCAGTGGTTGGTTTGTCGGGAAGATGGACGGGGGGCCTCCGAGTCCTTGCCCTCGGCTCAGTGCTCAACGGTCTGGCTCTCTTTGGGTATGTCAATTATTCCATCCACTGGAAGGAGCGAGCGCAACCCGACTACCAGCACTTCGTGCAGTCAGTCGCCTCAGTATTGCCGCCCTCATGTACGGTGATGAACGTTGGCTACCCAAGCATCTTCTGGGGACTTCGCGAAGCACGGCCGGAGATTCGATACTGTGAGCGAATTTATTTCGACTCGTCAACAACGAGGGAAGTCATCACAAGTCTCGACTATTTCATCTTCACGCGAGATTTCGCTCCGGCAGAAGACGCAGTACTCCTGGATCTGGAACTTCGGGAGCTTGATTCGCTTTCTGCGAGATTCGGCCGGCGCCTTGAACTAGTGGGCGAAGTTGGTGAAGAAAGACGTTTTGTTGCTAGCGCCAAGATCTACCGGATACGTGATGCCAAGGAGAGCCCCGATAATCCCCGCCACTGATCTGCGGAAAAGATCTCCGCGCCATGTCGGCTTGGTGATCCTGAATTGGAACAGTGGCTCGTNNAGAGTCCATTGCCTCGGCCGTCGCTTCGCACGACGCCGATGTCCGGATTCTTATCATCGACAATGGCTCCACCGATGGTTCTCTGGACTTGATTCGGAAAACATATCCGCAGGTCACGGTCATTGCCAATGCTCACAATGTTGGAGTCGCAGAGGGCTTCTCCCAGGGGGCACATTGGGCACTGGAAGCCGGGTTTTCGCATCTGCTCTATCTTAATAGCGATGCAACAATTCAGCCGGACTGTCTGGCGATCCTTTACAAGGCAATGCTCGAGGGAAATCGGGTGGGTATCTCCACTCCTCGAATTCTCGATGCGAAAAGAGAAGGGAAGATCTGGTTCGATGGCGGGAGGCTCAACATGTTCGGTTATCCGATCCATGACGGCTATGGCGTTAATTGCGACCGTCCGGCTGTTACTCATGAGGAGGACTTTGCCACTGGGTGCGCAATGCTCGTGGCAACAAGTGTTTTTCGAACTATCGGAGCATTTGATGCTTCGTATTTTGCCTACAGCGAAGATGCAGATTTCTCTTTTCGGGCCAAGGCGGCGGGATTCACCCTTTTGCATGTGCCTGAGGCGATAGCCATGCATACTCCATCGGTGTCAATTGCGAACAATGCCGGGAAGTGGCTGCGGGATTACTACGTTACGAGAAATGCCCTTTACCTGCGCAAACGGTACCCTCTTAAGTCACCGACTTGGAGTTTTCTTGTATATTTTGGAGGAAAATTCCTCTTGGCACTTCCTTTGTATTACTTGATGACAGGTCAATTGCGGCGGTTTATTGCTGTCTATGAAGGGTGGAGAGACTACCTGAAAGGTGTCCAAGGCGGCCGCTAAGCGAAAGTCCCTCTCGTTGTAACTGTAGAACTATTTATGTAAGTTTTTAAGGGAATTACTGTTAAATCAATAGGTTGAATGGATTGAGCACGATGCTGACATCAGCAAAGAAGGTGAACCCTGCCAAGCCTGTAGCTGGTCGGATTCTCCATCAATTCTTGCGTCATCGCGCCGCAGCGTTGCCCTCTGTTCCATTGTTTGCCGAACGCGTCGACTCCTTCGCTGCGGTTGAGCTCACGCGCATGGGTGATCTCATTGCGAGCACCTATGCGATTAATGCGCTACAGAAGGCAATCCCCGATACACAGATTTTCATCATAACAAGAAAGATCTATAAATCTCTGGCCGCTGCGCTTGTGTCGAACGCGACTGTCGAAGGAATCTCCAATGGAACGCCCATTCGCACATTCCTCGAAGCACGCGCTAAGCTTCGGGCCATCGGTCCGACCTTCACGTGCAGCATGAGCGTGGGAAGGCTTAACTCGCTTGCAGCGCTTGCGAGCGGTTCGAAATTTATCGGCGGGTATCTCGCGTTTGAAGGGACGAAGGCGCCGTATCTCCATGCAACGCGAACGGAGTCGTTTGGTTTTCCAACAACATTGGGATCAGTCCAGCCTGCAAGGCTCAGCACAAGACCGGGCGTTCTGCTGGACATGATGGGCCTTTCCCAGTCGTTGATGCCGAACAAGCTCGTCCTCAACCCGGAAATGCTTGCGGCCGCCAGAAGCACGTTACGGGAGGGGATCAGCTTGCCTGCCAAGCGGTATGTTGTGATCCATCCGTTTTCGGGCTGGGAATACCGGAACTGGCCGATCGAACATTATCAGGAGTTGATTCAGCGCATCGTATCGGCGGACGAATTGCCGGAAGTCATTGTCGTGGCTGAAGAACAGCAGCGTGAACTTGCTCTGCGCCTGTTCGGGAGACTCAAGAAACCGGAACGAGCACATCTTTACCTCTCGCGGGATCTCCTGACCAGTGCGGTGCTCATTCACGATGCGGAGCTGTATATCGGAAACGATTCCGGGCCGCTGCACTTGGCCGCTGCATTCGGGGTGCCGGCTGTGGGTCTCTACGGTCCCGCAGGCCCTGAACAGACAGGTCCGGTTTCCTACGACTCTGCTCTGTTCCGTGCCATGTACTTTGAGTTTCCCTGTTCTCCCTGCGCCCAGGAATTCTGTCCGCATGGAGATCGATGGTGTATGACGCGAATCACCGTCAACGATGTCAGTACTGCTGTGCGTCAGCTCCTGTCCTCTCATCGTTCATCCAGTGCCACGCATGCCTAAGAGCCTTGATATTCTCGGAGTGCGTGTCGATGCCGTGACAAAGGAGGAAGTGGAACAGGAGATCTGCCGGATCATCGAGCGCAAGGGACACGAATATCTTGCAAATGTCAACATCCATGCAATCAATATTGCCCAACGCGATACCGCCTTCCGGCGGTNNTTAATCTCTCGCCGGTGGTGTATTGTGATGGCGAAGGGGTACGGCTCGCGGCAAGACTGTTGGGAATGAATCTGCCGCCCAGAATCGTGCTGACGTACTGGGTGTGGGATCTCTGCGCACTTTGCGCTGCGAAGAACTTCTCGGTGTTCTTGCTTGGCGGTTCGGAGCGATCGTCCAAGGAAGCGCACCGGAGACTCTCTGAGCGTTATCCAGGACTCCGTCTCGGGTTCCATCATGGGTACTTCGAGAAGATCGGGCCGGAAAATGATCTAGTGATTGAACAGGTGAATGGATTTCAGCCCGACGTCCTGTTTGTCTGTTTTGGGTTNNACCGAAGGTGATGTTGTTCGGCGGCTCGACCATCGAGTATACCGCGGGGCGAAAGTCTGTAGCACCCGCATGGCTTTCGAACAACGGAGGTGAATGGATCTATCGGTTGTTCCAGGAGCCGGAAAGATTGTGGAAGCGCTATGTTCTGGGAAACCCGGTATTTCTCTTCCGGGTATTGTGCCAAAGGTTCCTTGGTATGCGATCATGAGATTGAAACGGGGGATGATCCTGTTCGCTGCGTGTGCTGCGCTACTATGCACAGCGCAGAGTAAGGCCAGGGTTCCGAGGGGCGGATCACGATTCACGCTCGAATCGTATTCCGATGTNNGTCGATTCAGGGGAAGCATTTCTCCACGTTCGAGGCAGATGCACACTCCTTGGCGGGGAAGGCGGGAGAACCTGCACTTCCTTCGGAGGCCCTGACACTTGGGCTTCCGCCAGGCAGCAGAATTCAGGTTCAATTGCTCAATCCTGTGTACGAAGATCTCCCGGCACAGGATGTTGCGCCCGTCCCCACTTACAGAGTCGTTGACAGCACAGGTGCACTTCGAGCAGATTTTGTTGCCGATCCAGCCATCTACGCAGGAAATCGCTACTTTCCCGATCCCGCTATCTCAGTATCACGCCCTTCCCGGATACGAAATCAATGGACCGACGGGTTTACTCTGCGTCCCTATCAGTACAACCCGGCCCTGCATAAACTTCGCCGTCTGGTTCGTGCTGTCATCGATGTGCATGTGACAGGTCTGGTGTCCGCCCAGGTCTCCAGTGTTCCTCCTGCCGATCCTCATTATGAAAAGATCTATCGCGCAACGGTATGGAATTACGATCAGGCGCAGAGTTGGAGAACGCCGACTCCCGTTCCAGCAAAGACAATGGCAGATTCCACCGGCTCATGGTTTACTCCAGGGTCTGAATATCTTCGGATTTCCATTGCCAGTGATGGTTGGTATTCCCTGCACGTTGATTCGATTCCATCATTCGCAGGAACGGATTTTTCGACCTTGAAGCTATTCTGCCGTGGCAGGGAAGTCCCTCTTATAGCGCATCCCGATTCCACCATCGAGTTCTATGCGCGGATGCGGTATGGGGATTCTACGTATTATGATTTTTATTCTGACACGAATATGTATTGGCTGACCAAGACCGCCAGCGCGGGGATGAGGTACTCGTCGATAAGCGGTCTGACCGGCATCGCGACGGCAACATCGGCGTGGTCGACCATCCATGTCGNNTCGAACAGAATGTCTCATATTATTTTGGCGCGACAACGGCAGAGGTCATGGATCCGGGTCAGGTCCCGGGTGAAGGATGGATGTGGGAGTACTACTATCCCAATACCGTCAAGACGCATTCGTTTGATCTGGATAGCATCAACAGTTCCGCAGGAGTTTCTGCACGGTTGACGGTCAGGCTGTTCGGAACAACGTCATCTTCGAGCTCACCGGACAACCATGCGCGTTTCTGGGTGAATGATTCTCTCGCCGGCGATGTGAGCTTCGACGGCAGAACCGAGGGAAGATTCTCCGGCAACATTCCTCTCTCATGGCTTCACAAAACAGGCAACGTCCTCAAGATTCAGTCCATCCCTACGGCAGCATCCTATCCTCAGTTCGGACTTGATTGGTTTGAACTTGGGTATCCCCGCGCGTTGTCCGCCGACAATGATTCGTTATCGTTCGTCCCGGATTCCACGCTGATTGGAGAAGCAGTAAAGTTCATTGTCTCCGGGTTCTCATCGTCTGGTATCGAGTTCTATGAAGTGACAAGGGGCCGCTCCGTGCATGCCGATTCTGTATGGGGAGGACCCTCCACGGGGTATTCGGCAAGCTTTACCGATACCGTCCGTTCCTCGTCCGAATATGTGGCGGTAACGGCACATGGAAAGGTGATCCCAACGAAAACGGTCTCTCACACGATGGGCAATCTGCGAGGAAATTCTGTCGGAGCGGATTACATCATTATCACTCATGCGTCATTCCTGGATGCGGCAAATGTCCTGGCGACGTACCGGGCCTCCCACAATTCGGTGCGCGCTCTCACCGTGGACGTACAGGACCTCTATGATCAGTTCAATTTCGGGCTCCACGATGCAATGGCGATGCGGAGGTTTTTGCAGTTCGCCTACACTTCGTGGCCGCGTCCTGCGCCAGCCTACGTTCTGATGTTCGGTGACGCGACCTGGGATCCCCATCACTATGAGCCGACAGCAACGAAGGTGGACTTCGTTCCTATCCACGGTGTCCCCTCGGGCGACAACTGGGTCGGGCAATTTGATACAAGCGGTTCACCTGTCTCTCCGCTGCTCTTGGGACGGATTTCTGTTCAATCACCGTCGCAGGCTTCAGCCATGGTCTCGAAGATTATGGAATACGAACAGATACCGCTGGGCGATTGGGTGAAGCGGTGGCTCTTTATCACAGGTGGTGCATCGGTTTCGGAACAAGGCTGGATGGATGATCAATCGAACGGTTGGATTGCCACGTATCTGATGTCCCCGCCGGTGGGCGGAGTTGCTGATACCGAATACAAGAGCACGGCATGGTATATCGACGGTGAACACCGACAGGCGATCCGCGATGATATCGCGCGCGGAACAGCTTTGGTCAATTATTTCGGCCACGCTGGCGGCACTGTTTGGGGTGTCGATGTCGGAGATCCTGCAACCATGGACAATGTCCATGGACCGTATCCATTTGTCATTTCGGTAAGCTGTAATGTCGGAGCCTTTGCCGACCCTAATGGGGATCTTCTTTCGGAAGACTTTGTCCTTGCTGATCATCGGGCAGGCATTGCTGTCTGGTCATCGGCCACATTGGGTGACGCAAATATCGGCAGCCTCCTTGCGGAGGAGCTCTTCTCGGCAGCTACTGCGGATTCTCTACGAACGTTTGGCGAACTGACGACCGTTGCGAGAACCAGGGTATATAACTTGGCACCCTTGAACACCACGGTTCTCTCGGAGGTTCAGCTCTGTCCGTTGCAGGGCGATCCGTTAACAACGTTTGCCTTGCCGCGTGGTCCCGACATTGCCATGGTCTCGGGTGATATTACATCGGACGACACAACAGGCGCGCGNNCAGTGACGGTGCATCTCCAGGATGTGTATCAGGGAAAATCAGCTGACCGCGGACTGCACTCAGTCTCTCCGATCTTTGTGGCGGATTCATTCGTGGTGCGTTGGGATGCATCGGCAGAAACAGGAAACCACACATTTACCGCCGACGCAGATCCAACCCATCATCTCCCTGACGTGAACTGGCTCAACAATTCAGCGACAGCTTCAATCTACCTGTACGCGAGAGGAATAAGCGTTGTAAAACCTCTCCCATATGCGATGGTCTTGTCAGGAGCGCAAACCCTTGTGGTAAGTGTGAGACGATCAGACTTCGCGGCGGGGGGTCAGGTGGTGTTCGAACTGGACACGACGTCGTCATTCACTTCCCCGTGGAAAGTGACTTCCCCTGGAATCTCCCCGTCAATGTTTTCCGCCCGATGGGTTACGCCATCGCTCTCAACCGTGCGGCCATACTACTGGCGCGCACATACGGTGGAGTCGGGCGTGTTCGGGACATGGGCAACGTCTTCGTTCGCGNNAGCGTCCCCGCTCTGCCGCAAGTCCGCTGGAGCATGCAGACCCCATCACAGCTTGCACAGGGAACGGCTCTACGTACCGCAAGCACGGATTCCGGCGTTGTGATTGCCGCAACGTCTCCGGGATTGTTGACCTCCCGCTCCATGGCGAGCAGTACGTCAACGGAAGAATACGGGTTTGTGGCCGTGAACGGCGTGGACTATATGGCTTATCCCTGGCTGGTCGGAAATGGTCTGATTGGCGCGCGCGTGAATCAATTCGATGCCAGCTATGTGTACCAGGCGTTTGATACGCCAAATCACGCTGACGAATCGGACAGTCTTCTCGCGTTTCTCAATAGCACTGCGAACGGCGACTACATTATCCTCAGCGTCGTGCAGGACGGGCACACGAATGTTTCGGGCGCGACAATGTCTGCTGTGGCAGGCCTCGGCTCAACGATGTTCAGCAGTCTGGCGGCTGGCGACTCATGGGTGTTTATTGGAAGGAAGGGCTACCCGGCCGTCGCAACAGAGCAAAAGAATCATGACACGGCAAATGCCAGTCTGCAAATGGCGAACTACTTTAGCGTCGGCAGCNNTTCTCCACCGATTGCGCCACCGTATTCCTGGCACACGTTGCATTGGCGATACAACGCCATCCCGGCGGGCACGAGCATCCGTGTGGCCCTGACGCGAACCCGTCAGACCGGGACGGTCGACACGATGAGAATACTCGGCTCGGATTCGCTGGATGTGAATCTCGCAGGCGATACTTCATTGACTTCAACCAGCGCCCGCGAGTACCGACTCAGTGCTCTTCTCAGCACGGCAAATGCAGAAATAACACCACGCTTTGGAAGTTGGTGGGTGGATCTTGAGCCGCCGGCTGACCTGGCAATGGATTTGACGGTACGGAATGCCGGTGACGCTGTCGTGCCTTTGGGAGCCGNNCTTACAAACCTCGGATACCGCACTGTTGACAGTGCCCGGCTTGCAGTTGGAGTGTACAATGCGCAAAACCTCGTCCAACCGCTTTTGACTCAAAGACTTGGCAAGGTCGTGGTGGACACGGTGGTGACGGGTTCGGTTGCTGTCCCGACTGAATCGTTGCGCGGGAAGACCGCATTGGAACTCGCAGTCGTTCCATCAGACAAGTCAGGCGATCTGATTCCTGTGAACGACAATGCCTCGTTTCGCTTTAGTGTGGCCGGTGCGCCGCAGGGAGGGTTTGATGTCTTTGCCGACGGCCAGAAGATACGTGACGGGGATTTCATCTCCGCTCGTCCGAGGATCCAATTCGAAGGAGGGGTGCTCAGCAACGGCTACGTGTTAACGGGAGCGGAGTTACTGGTGGACGGCCGGCTTGTTCAGAAGAATGGAGCGGGGGGGACGGTGCAATCTTCGACGCTGCAAAGTGACATGTTCACACCGATTTTAACGAACGGCAGACATGATTTGAATGCCAGGCTTTTCCGGAGGAGCGTGCAAGGCATCGTCGATACGTTGAACCGGGAGATTGCGGCCAATGTCTTGGATGACATGCATGTGTTGAATCTCTTGAATTTCCCGAATCCGTTTGCGAACAACACCGATATCGTGTTCACACTAACACGTCCTGCTGAAGCGCTCGTGGTGAGAATCTTTACTGTTGCCGGGCGAAAAATACGGGAGATAACCCTTCCTGCAACAGACATATTGAATGATGTGAAAGTGTTTTGGGACGGTCGGGACAACGACGGCGATGAAGTTGCCAACGGATTGTATTTCTACCAGGTGCAGGCGNNGCGACAGGAGGGGGAAAGACTGATTCAGCGATAGGAAAGATGGCTCGGGCGAGATAGAAAAAGAAGGAGAGCGACAGAAAAGAAGCCGCTCTCCATCTTTCAGGGGAAAAATTTCGATGTCTCGCCGACGAGTCGGCTTTGATCAGGCCTTTGCCGCAGACGATTCAACTCCGCTTTGCTTAAGAATCTTCCAAATGGTTCGTTCCGACATCCGCACATGGTACTTCTGTTCAAGATAGGCGCGGAGCCGGCGTTGGCCAAAGCCGGTCTCTTGCTTCACCATCTTGAGGAGTTGAATGCTTGCCTCGGGTGTTGCCCGCGGGCAGCGGTGCGGTCGGCGGGATCGGTCGCTGAGACTGNNTTATCCTTGTACCGCTTATACCACTTGTAGAAGGTCTTCCGGCTGATACCAAATTTGTCAGCAACTGCCTGCACGCTTCTTGTTTCCTCGAAATACATCATCCACGCAAGACGAGGATGGAGGGAAGCTCCGATCTGTTGATCCCCGAGAACCAAAGGGCCCTCGGCCGATTGGGAAGTCCCAAACCCGGTCTCCAGTAATTCCTGCTGATCCATTGATGCTCCTTCAGGTAAGATTCCCGACACCCTCCCACGTCCAGTGTTGTTCCAAGAACTCATCCTTGACCTCCGTTTCTCCCCCCGAGTGTCATTCTGCCAAAGATATATCACCNNTCCGGGTGATTGTTTGCTCGATAGAGTGACAGAGGGGCTTGTCCCGATGGGGATTGTAGATTTTACATGACATGATACGCTGTAAGTCATATACATTTGACCCCATAGTTTCGAGTAAAGGATGACGCGATCCTCAAACGCTTATGAAAATTCAGGGTGGGGAAAGCGTTGTTTTGAATGATAGTGTGTGACTGAATGTTGAGAAAAGCCGATTGCGCTTCGGGCTGCGGTTTTGTATATTCATAATCTTCGGCTCAATTCCAGGAGAGGTGGCCGAGTGGTCCGTCCGCCATCCGCCAAGAAACATGGCGGATTCATAAGAGAGCGAAGAACCGCCA
>PMNP01000292.1:10796-10961 GCA_003161755.1 Ignavibacteriota bacterium
ATAAGATGTAAGCATGGCGGTCACGAAGACGGCGGTCAAAAAGAAATGGCGGACGAGATCTCGTCCCTTCCTCAAGGACGGGACGGATTGAAGGCTCCTGATGAGTTACTGGACGTACATATAATGCTTGATGTGCAGTAGGAAGTTTGGAGAGGTGGCCGAGTG
>PMNP01000092.1 GCA_003161755.1 Ignavibacteriota bacterium
TCAGGCGTGTATTTCTACCGGCTAGTAGCAGGCGGCTCTGTCCAAACTCGAAAAATGACTCTTCTGCGATAGGGACATTTGTCCCCCCGTGAGGACATGGAATTGCTCCCTGAGCCGCAACCTTCGAGATATCGGAGCACAAATCCTCCCAAGGCCGCCAAGGCGGCGAATCCACCGGCCTTTACAAGAAACTCTCTTCGCGATCGCCATTGCATTTCCTCCCCCGCAATGAAGTCCGCCCGGACTCCTCATCACTTCGCAGCCAATGGAAAAACAACAATAAAAGAGATCTTCAATGTATCATCGACAGGAATCATCAACAGCGACGGTCGATCAATTTCGAAGGCTGTCAGGCTTACGTTCGCTTGACCGTCAACCGTCAGCTTGTCGGCCGCCTTTGCTGTCGTTGCAGCAAAAACGATGGGCTTCGTCCTGCCGTGAAAGTTAAGGTCACCCCCGACGGTCAAATTCGTGCCCGTCGTCGTGATACTCTTGCTGTTGAATGACACCGTCGGATAACTAAGGGCGTCCAAGACTTCCATTGCATGGGAATCGCGATTACTATTGCCGCTGTCAAACGACGTCACATCCGCACTGAAGAATGCATGCAGAATCTCTCCGGTCGCGGCGTTATACGTGATCCGGCATTGGAGATCCTTACTCGTAGCCTCCACTTCATGAAGTGGATGGTGGATATGGTATGTCATGGACGATTCACTTCTCGTGCCGTTGATCGCGGTTGTGTCCGCGGCATTCGACAGTGGGGAACGGGCGACAAGGNNACCAAGAGCACTATCCGCATCAATCGCATGGTATTTCTCCCTCGAAAGTTATGACGATGATTGCCTCAGGACAATCTGCAGCCGTGAAAAAGGTGGTTGCTCTATGAGCAGTGCGATGGCGGGGTGATGCGCAAGATACGATTCTGCAGGAACCGTTCATCCTCATCCGTTGCTCGAACAGTGTACCACCTGCCAGCCCATCCAGGGAGTGTATCCCCAGACAACTNNACAAACACGCCGCGTAGCCAGGAAGTAGCAATGTCGATAGGGTATCCGCTGGAGAAGCACTGTGGCCGATGTCCGGCCGTCGTCGGATGAACGTCAAGATCAGCGAACAACTCAGTCGCCCCACGGGAACATACCACATAGATCTGTGAGCGGCTACGTGATAAACACGCTCCATCACCCGCTCGGTTCCATATCCGGACGTCCTATCCAGTGAGAGATTGACTGGAATATTCCTGATTCTTGGAGAGCGTAAATATCGGGGCATTACAGGAAAGTACACAACACCTTGGAAGTGTGCAGCCGCGGAGAACGGATACGCATCAGTACGGCATGCTGCTGATCCTATTCCTTGCCTGTTTGAGATACTGCACACCCACCGGCAGACAGGACTTCACCAGATTGAAATACTCTTTGCTGACGATTTCCTCCTGGGAAGCGACAGCGGCGAGAATACTCAGGCGGCATGTTCGTTCAAACATCTGCCATTCATCACCGGTGCAACCAGTCATGACACTTGCCAGGGAATCAAACACTCTTGCAGACAATCCAATCATGCGATCGATCGTCGAATCCATGGGGCCACAGTGCATAGCAAGAGAGAAAGGTGTCGGGCGCTGTGCCTCCATGTCTTCATGAAGATCTTCCAGATCGTCGATCAACTGAAGCAAAACGCCATAGGCATAAATGGCCTTCGTGGATTCCTCGTTCAGTTCCCCATGCACAAGGTATCCATCAACGAGAACAGATGTCCCACCCTTCTCCATGGTCGAAATCATGAGATCGTTGGAAGTGACTGCAGAAGAACGAGCACGTAGCGATAGGTTCTTCTGTTGGGCTCGGTGAATGCCAAGAAGACTCTCGTGGACGTGCACGAAGGAATGACGCGGGTATTCGCTTTCGATCATGTCCAGAAGACGGGCGACATGCAACGNNGAGACCTTGCAACCGACGATTCAGCCAGCAAAGAAACGCCCTCTGTTCGTCAGCGCTGCCACATTCATCGTCGATCCGGTTGTCAGTATATGGATAGAGCAAACTGTAGGCAAACGCCGACGGAGTAAGACATGGCTTGATGCCCTGAAACCTTTGGATCGAATTAAAGACCCAGAGGTTCCTGAGTGCTTGACGGATTTCACCACGGTGGATATTCGGATCGAACTCCCTGGCGCGATCCACAAATGCGGCGGCAACCTCCTCAAGGTCTCCGAGAAATTGATCGACTGCGGGTGATGACGAAGAGAGAAGTATACGCATCAGGAGAAAGCGGGCGCGGACATGCCGATCGATACCTCTGGAGAGGCTTCGCAACGAACGAAGTCGGCCCTCGGTTGAAAGTGCATCGAGCAGTTCGGAACACTCCGCTTCATGGCTCGATTGCTCCCCCGGCGTATAGCGAACAGCATGATCGGCAAGAGTCACCGGCTGCTTCGACCACAGATCGAGTTGTTCCTTCGAAAACAGCTGAATCGATGAATCAAACTGATCGGTGTCGAGAATATCTTCCATGGGGGCCGCGGGCATTGCCGTAAACACGTGAACAGGATTGACCATCAGGGTCCTCAGGCTTTCATTGCATGGACTTGCAGGCGAACCATCCCAAGATGGAGCACTCCCTGGCCATCGGATGGAGAGAGTTCTTGACGCGGCGAACTGCGGGCATACCGCCCGGGATTCCATTCTGACATTTGAACTCCCAAAAACTACTTCTTCAATCGGGCATACGTGATGAGCATGACAGGCTTGCTCTCACCGTACGCAGTAACGTCGTATACTTCATACACAATGGAATTTTTGTCAAGAAAACGCCAGACGGATTTGATGGATTTGTCTTTCTCGCCTGACATCGGGTCATCCATTTTGCCCCACATCGTCAGGACTTTCCCGTCCTTATCGAGCGTCCCTTCCATTGTCGAGAATGCCGTGGTTGAGTTATCAATCCAGAAACCGACGTACTTCTTTTTGAAATTGTCGAAGCCGGTATAACCGATCCCGGAAAAGGGCATATCCATCATTGATCCCGAGAATGTCTCCTGCAGAAATCTGCCGCCGAGGCTCATGACATATTCTGCTGTCCCTCGCGAAATCACCGGTTCCGCTGCCGGACCGTTCATCCAGAGTTTTACTTCCGCGCTCCATGAACCCGCCAAATCTCCCAATTTCGTATGTGCTGCATTGGGGGTCATAAACTCCTGCCAGCGCTGCATCATTTCCGCCTGACTCGGGGCTGCTTGCTGGTTCTTGGTCTGGTCTTGCGCAAATGCCGGCGCTCCAAAAGCCAACGCCAGACAGAGAGATGCCATGTGTAAGGATTTCATCGTACGCTCCTGAATTGGTTGGTAGTTACTGGAACAACGCCACGACGAGGGCAATGTTCCCGGGAGAATGGATAATGTACGAAAATTGGGAAAGAACGTTTCATTTGCAGGATGATATGACCGAGGGAACGTGCAGTCCAAATGCCNNAGGTGGAGGCGGCATCCACAGCCAGAAAGTGCCCGACCATCAGCATAGCTGAGATCGGGCACAGGGATCGACGGCGAACCGACGTCTATTCGTATCGCAAGGCGTCGATAGGATTCAGGAGGGCGGCTTTTCTCGCAGGATAGAATCCGAAGAAGACCCCGATGGCGATCGAAAACCCGAACGAAAGGATGATGGAAAATGCGGTGATGATCGTGGGCCATTTCGCAAAATTGGAAATGGCGAGTGAACCGCCAACGCCGCTGAGAATACCCGCTATGCCGCCGACGAGACTTAAGACCAGCGCCTCAATGAGGAACTGCGTGAGGATGTCTCTGCCGCGTGCCCCCACGGACATGCGGATGCCAATTTCNNACCAGCATGATATTCATGATTCCAATGCCGCCCACGAGAAGCGAGACCGATGCAATGCTTGCAAGCAGGATGGTGAGAATCTGCGTTGTGGCCGTGGCGGCTGTTGCGAGGTCGGCCTGGTTTCTAATCGTGAAATCGTCGGAATCATATGGCGCGATCTTGTGGCGCATTCTCAGTTCTTCCGTAATCTGCTGTTGGGCAACTGGGATGGCGGCGGGAGAAACAGCCGAGACAAGAACCTGGCGAAGATAGGGATACCAGGTCAACCTCCGCGTCACCGTCGTGTATGGCGCAAGGATAACATCGTCCTGGTCCTGTCCCATGGCATTCTGCCCTTTCTTTGTCAGCACTCCCAGAACACGAAATGGAACATTGCGAATGCGGATGTTCTGGCCGACAGGACTTGATTCCGGGAACAGATTATCGGCAACGGTCTTTCCGAGCACACACACCTTTGCCGCCGCTTTCACATCCTGATCAGTATAAAAATCACCAT
>PMNP01000393.1:0-1973 GCA_003161755.1 Ignavibacteriota bacterium
TTGAGAAAGCCGTTGAGAGTGGTCTCGAAATTTGCGACTACCGTCGGTGTGGATCCGACCAACGCCACATTGTCGACGTAGACACTGTCATTCCACGCGACGGTGGTGTCTGTGCCAGTATCGAATTGGATCCCTGTTTGAAAAACATTCCCCGTTGTCAGGTTGAACGTCGTATCGGTTACTTCGAGCTGAGCCAGGTTGATCGAAAGGGGATACCATGTATGTGCGGGTATGTCGGAGCCTTTTAACACCACGACATGCCAGGCATAATGGACATTGTCCTGTGCAAAGACGTTGACGGTAAATCCAGCCGGTATGGAGTCCGGGACATAGATCCAATAGGTGATGAATGCCGCTCCATGAACTGCGAGGCCCCCGGCGGGTTTCAACAGCACTGCGCCTTTGCTAAACCCAGTTCCGGGATACGAGAAGTTAAGTTTCATGACCCCCGTGCTCACACTGGTTGGGTCAGTGACACGTGTAACCTTGGTCAATGCCGTACCAAAATCACTTGCTGGTCCAATTCCAAAGCCGCCCAAGGTTGATTCGAAATCTGCAATCACCTGCGCAAACGCGAGTGATGTTGCGGCAAGAACGACCACGAAGAACAGTATCAGACGCCTCATGTGACCTACCTCCTTCATGAGTATTTGTGATTGAGTATATTGTCGCGACAATTGCGATAAATCGGTTTCTGAGATTTCCGTTGACCCATCCCTGCAGCATCAACCCCGCGGTCGTTGCCTGGCCCAGCAGGTGAGAGTAGTACACCGCAGAATATAGAAAAGAAATTCACGATAATCGAGTAGTGCGCGCTGGTCTTGAAGCAAGTCTGGAGATGCAAAAGGATGGGTGACAGGTTTTTGCTTGGAATAACCCAAATCCAGCGCAAATCGATAGGAGCGCACGCCTATCACGAAACGTGGAACACTACCGATGAGATTAGGGCCAATCCAGATGAATCGTTTCAATGCCAAATGAACGCCGAGGTGTAAGTGGAAAGTGATATGGGAATTTTCGTATATTTCGGAATAACATGGAGCCCAGAAGTCCTTCTCTCTCCTGCTTCTCACGATCTCTTCTCCGGGTTCTTTCCCTTGATCGAGAAAAACATCAACATCATCCAAGAAAGCGTATGAAATCCATGCGTACCATTTCGGGTCTGTCGCTTAGTCTTCTCATTGTGCTCCTCGCTGGAGCCGTCAGCAACGGGAACGGCCAGAGTCGCATCAACTACAACAACCAACAGGTCTTTCTCAATGGTTCCAATGTTGCGTGGGTGAATTTCGCCGAAGATCTGGGGGGCATACACCCTTTCGACACCGTGGCGTTCCGCACAGTGTTTGACTCGATCCATGTTCACGGAGGGAATGCGCTTAGATTGTGGCTTCACACAACGGGAGAATTCACTCCACAGTTTAACGCAGGGGGCAAGGTCATTGGACCCGGCACGAATGCCATTGCAAATCTCCAGAAAATTCTTGACATGGCGTGGGCACGGAAAATCGGACTTCAGCTCTGCCTCTGGTCATTTGACATGATGGATACTTCTCGTTCAGCCGTCGTCACGAATAGGGCCGAANNCGAATTTGGCTACTCAACGACTTACCATGTTCCCATGTCAAACATTCAGAGGTTTGTGAATCTGGTTGCCGGGGCAATTCACCGGACGGACTCGACGGCCAAAGTGACAACGGGTGCATGGGCGATGACGGTGCAGACGGATGTGACCCTCGCAGCGAAACCTGTCGACCTTCAGACCCGCCTCAACGCGATGACTGAGGCCGAGAAGAGGGACATCGAAGATCGCTTTGCAGCCCGGTATCGATTTCACATNNTGGGAGGGGACTGCGCTTTCACCTTTCCACCATCCCTATTCCGTCTGGAATCTTACAAAACCGCTGGTCATAGCGGAGTTCTATCCTCTCAACACGCTCACGATCCCGTACACCAATCTTTATGATCTCCTCCAC
>PMNP01000393.1:2008-2167 GCA_003161755.1 Ignavibacteriota bacterium
ACGGTCAACGGGGCTTCCGTTCCCATCCGCGGTACGATGGTCGTTACACCTTCGACGACGACTCCGTATACATTGAGGGCCTCCGGTACATCACACGATAGTTCTACGGTGGTTGTTACTGTCTATCAGACTGGGAAGATTATTTCATTTAGTGTCTCG
>PMNP01000393.1:2172-15543 GCA_003161755.1 Ignavibacteriota bacterium
ACCGTGCCCTGGGAAGAACGATTATCGCGTCTTCAACGAGTACCACCCCAGGTTTCAACAACAAACAAAGCCTCGTTGATGGCGATACCACGACGCAGTGGGCAAGCGCATCATCTGACAACCAGTGGATTCAGTGTAATCTGGGACAGAACTACTTTGTGAAGAAGGTGGTCATCAAGTGGGGGAACAACTATGCGACCTCGTTTGGCATTTGGGGAGGGCCGAACAGCTCCAACTTTACTCTTGCCAAGACCATCACTGACGGAACAGGCGGAACGTCAGTAATCGACAGCATCAACCAGGATGCAACGGTGTTGATGGTCGCTCTCACCGCGCGTTCCTCTCCTGCAAGCGGTTATGNNTATCCGAACCCGTTTAATCCTTCCACGACTATCCAATTTGGCGTTCCCCGCCAGTCGCATGTTACTCTGACGGTGTACAATCTCCTCGGCCAGGAGGTAGCGGTTCTCGTCAATAGTGACATGACGGCAGGATATCACAATGTCCAGTTCAGCGGGACGCGTTTATCCTCGGGCGTCTATTTCTATCGCATCCAGGCAGGCAGTTTTGTACAGACGAAAAAGCTGGTACTTCTTCGCTAAGACTCCTTTGCCGAAGAGAGAGGAATGAGCCCGCAGTGGGATCGTTCCTCTCTGACAAGGACAACCGATTCTTCTTTTGTAAGGGAGGCGACGGATAAGCGGAGTCGCAAATCCGGCCTCCCGTGTGTATGAATTTCAACGGAATTTCCCCCTCCCATGGAATCTCCCGTCCGTATACTGCATTTCGATGATAACCCTTTTGATGGCCAGCTTGTCTCCCGTGAAATTACCCGCCGTGGCATGCCTGCGCAACTATCGTGCGTTTCCTCAATGGCTGATTTCAAAAATGCTCTCGCAAAAAAGGACTTTGACATCGTCCTGACCGATTGTGGCATGTCCAGCGTTGACGGAGGCAAAGTGCTCTCGATGGTCCGTACGGCATGTCCGGACATCCCGCTTATCATGGTTACCGGGGAAGTTGGTGAGGAGCGGGCAATCGAGACGTTGAAACAAGGGGCGACAGATTATGTCCTCAAAAGTAACCTCCAGCGGCTTGTTCCTGCCATTGAACGTGCGCTCCAGGAGGGAGAACAATCCCGCAAAAAAGTTGAGGTTGAGGAACAACTGAGGAAGAGCGAACGTCTCTATCGGGCAGTGGGGGAGACAATCAACTACGGCATTTGGGTGTGCAACACAGATGGAAAGAACACTTACGCAAGCCCTTCGTTCCTGAATCTCGTGGGGATGACACAGGAGGAATGCTCGGAATTCGGCTGGGGAAGGGTGTTGCATCCTGATGAATCCAGTTCGACGATCGATGCGTGGAAAGAGATTGTTCGATCGGGTTCACAATGGGAACGCGTGCATCGCTTTATGGGAGTGGATGGGAAGTACCATCATGTGCTGGCACGCGGCATCCCCGTCCGCGACGAGAAAGGAAACATCATTTGTTGGGCGGGGATAAATCTGGATATCGAAGATCTGAAAGACGCCGAATCAAGACTCAGGTCCAGTGAGCAGATGCTCAAGGAAATCATCCGCTCATCTCCTTCATTTGTTTGTCTCTTGCGCGGGCCAAACCATGTATTTGAGCTGGCAAATGAGGAGTATCTTAAGCTCGTTGGGCGCCGCGACATCATTGGAAAGCCCAATCGTGAGGCGTTGCCGGACGGTGAACGACAGGGATTCGTCACCTTATTGGATCAGGTGTACAAATCAGGGCACCCATTCGTTGGCCGGGAAATGAAGGCAAAGGTCGGTGGGGGTGATGGACAACCGCCAACGGAGAATTACATTGATATGGTAATACTTCCAATGAAAGAGATGGATGGTTCTGTGTCCGGGCTCTATGTCCATGGCAACGATGTTACCGAACAAGTGCACGCGCGGCAGATCATTGAGCAGAACGAAGCGCGCCTCAACATGGTCATGGAATACGCGGATGTGGCAGCCTGGCAATGTGACTCCCAGTTCCGTTATACCTGGGTGTATCGACCTCGCTTGAGGATTCGGGCAGAGGATTGTATTGGCAAAACCGCGGTGGAGGTGGTCGGCGAGGACTCTGGAGGACAAGTTTTTTCTCTTCAGAAGGAGGCGATTTCAAAAGGCGCAAGCGCCCGTAGGGTGATCCGGTATATGTTCAATGGCGTTGAGCGTTTTCTTGATAGTCGGGCTGACCCGTTACGGGACAGTCACGGGACGATCATTGGCGCGATGGGGGTCAGCCTGGAAGTAACTGAACGCATGCAGACTGAGCAGCGCCTGAAGAAGAGTGAAGAATATATGCGTGCCATGGTCAAGAAGTCGAACGACCCCATGGTGCTCATCGACGAAACAGGGATCATCGAATGCATCAGTGAAATCGCTGCGCAACAACTCGGCTATGAGTTAGAGGATATTGTGGGAATACACGTGGAGAAGTTGCTGGATTGGGGAACAAAACTCGATTTGATGTTCCGCTACCAGGATTTCCTGCGGCACCTGCCTGAACCCTCGAAGTCATCGCTCCGTATTAAGCGAAAGAATGGCACATGGTGCTGGATGAATCTTTCGGCGAGCGTGATGAATTTCGGACAGAAGCCTCACAAGTATCTTTTGAAATCCGATTCCATCGAGCCGGAACGGTTCATCGGCAATCCTCAAGGATCACCACCCCGCATACCCTGAATCACGGCTTGGTCTGGCTTTTCAAGTCCCCTTTATGCTCCTGGCGCCGGCGTGCCGCTTCAAAGAGGACAAGACCTCCGGCCACCGAAGCATTCAGCGAACCAATCTTGCCGTACAAGGGGATCGACAGCACGAAATCGCAATGTTCGCGCACAAGGCGGCGGATGCCGCGCCCTTCGTTGCCTACGATCAGTGCGATAGGTGTTGTGAAATCCATTGCCGTATACAGGCGATCGCCTGACATATCAAGACCCGCAATCCAATATCCCTGCTCCTTCAATTCATCCATCGATTGCACGAGGTTGGTAACTTCGGCGACGGGCATGTGCTCGGTAGCGCCAGCGGACGACTTTACCACTGTTGCATTGATCGGTGCCGAGTGGTGTTTGGTAACGACGACTCCGTGAACGCCTGCACATTCAGCTGTGCGAATAAGCGCTCCCATGTTGTGAGGATCTTCAATCTCGTCGAGGAGAAGAAGGAATCCCGGTTCATNNGGGCTGTTTCTTCGGTTGCCAGGGCATTGAATTCCTGCCGGTCGGCGATGGCGATGGCAATCTTCTTCCGTTCCGCGGCGGCGGTGATTTCTGTGATCACGGAACCTCGAACGCCCTGCAGCAGCACAATCTTCTCGATGGCCGTGCCTGCGAGGAGAGCTTCCAGCACAGGCTTCCGCCCAACAATACTATGAGGCATCAGGATACCCTTAAGAAAAGTCCGGCAGCAATCCTATTTCGCCGGGGGAGAAAGTGTCCTGGGGGTGTTGCCAAGATAACGGAATCCGGCGATCCCCAGCAAGAACAATGGAATGCTTATGAGTTGTGCCTCTGAGAGGCCAAAAAAGAGGCGTGGATTGAGGCGAAGGAATTCGATGGAAAAGCGGAAAATGCTGGATACCATCAAATACAGGGCAAAAAGTCTTCCGTCAGGCCATGGCCGTTTTCTCAGGTTCCAGAGAATGGCGAACCCGATAATTCCAAGGATCATCTCATACACAGGTGTCGGTTGGCATGGCGTGTTGTCGGGGACAACGCCACCAGGGAATTTCGCTACAATATTCGGGAATGCAGCAAGAGCTCTGGAGGGGGGGAATGTCCCTCTCGAATAGTCTGTTCCCCAGGGAAGCGATGTTGGAAACCCGTAATCGCCGTCACCGGATAGGTGACATCCAAGCCTTGCGACTCCATACCCGAGCATGAGGCCTATGCCTATGCCATCCCAGACTTTCCATTGTGCCACACGTTTCCGCCGGAGATACACATAGACTGAGATGATTCCGAGGAACAGTCCGCCGTACCAGGTCAACCCGCCGGGAGAGAATGCCATCCCCATCGGGTCGCGCACAAAATCCGACCATTCCTCCAGCAGGTACAGGATTTTCGCTCCGGCGATCCCTGAAAAAACGGCAATGACCGTAATGGTGCTTGCCATGTTCGGGTCAAGTTTCTTTCTCTTGAGTTCAAGGGAGAGAATATAGCTGCCGAGAAGAAATCCAATCCCCAGCATGAGCCCATAGCTGTAAATGGTGATGGGAGGAATGGCAAGACCGAGGAACCTAAAACCATGCATGTGATAGAGGACAGGAATCATGGGCTATTGAGACCAGAAGATTTTGTCTGTAAGTATTTCTACAAATGGATGATCGGGGGCGGAGAGTACCTTCACCTGTTTGGGGGTAATCCGGAGACTGAAGGTATTTACGCGACCATCGAGTCCTTCAATGGCGAGCTTGTACGTCCCGTTCAGGTTATCAAATTCCCGGATAAACCGCGCATGACCGGTCGAAGGCAAACTGAGTTGTGGAGTCTGCAGGCCGAGGACCTTGAAATGAATGGTATTGTCGGTCAGAGTTTCCCGCACAGACAATTCGTACTGGAAATTTGAAAATGCCTTGACCGTTTCCAGCTGAATCACCGTCGTGTTCTTTTGATCGAATTCATCACGATGGGGAGAGATGAGGAGTCTGTACTCCGGGCCTTCAGGCCCTTTCTTGCGTGACATTTCGATATTGCCTCGGCGAGGTCATGGCGCTTGGTGGATGGCAGAAATGGGAAACTTTCCTGCGTTGCTGGTTGGCTCTTTTGATTCCCAGCGGTAGTAAATCTCTTGCACGCTACACTTCGAGATACGTCGACTCTTCTTGTCGAAACAAATCAAGGACTTCACGCGGAGAATGCTGTTCCAACAGTTTCTGCCGGAATTCCTCCTTGTTCATGAGACGTGAGATCCGGCTCAGCAGCTTGATATGCGGCCCGACAAGGTTGTCTTTTCCGACGAGGAGGAAGACCAACCGGACGGGTTTCTCGTCCAGCGATTGATAATCGATCGGATCTGCTGTCACGGCGAACGCCGCAACGATATCGGTGACTGCGTCGGTTTTGCCGTGTGGGATGGCAAAGCCGTTGCCCACGCCGGTCGACATGATTTTTTCCCGCTCGAAAATGGCTTTCCTGACTTTCTCTCCATCAAGAACTTTGGGGGATTTTGCAAGAAGGTCGATCAATCCGTTCAGGATTGCTTCCTTTGTTTTGCCTTCCATCCCCGTCACCACAAGATCTTCGGTAAGTATGTCGCTGATCTTCATTGAGACTGCGCTTCCTTATGGTTCATCACGCCACTGGACGATGTGCCGAACATATTCACCGGCGAGGCGTGTCGCCGTGTCGGAATCCCGTGCTTCCACGTTCACATGAAAGAGCGGCCGCTCCTTGTCGGGAACGAGCAGCACGGACATCGCGGGTCCATCGCTATCAAAATGTATCTTGACTCCATCGACAAGTTCGCGTCGACGTCCTTCCGATGCGCTCATGATCTTCCGCATCACCTTTCCCTTGTATTCCCATGAACAGCTTACCGTGCGCTGCGATTGCGAGAGTTTGGGAACTGCGGCATCAAGCTCTCCGAGGTTGATGTCTGCCTGAGCCATCATTTCGAGAACCTTGGCGATGCTGTACATGGCATCGGTGGCAAAAAAGAAATCGGGAAAGATGAATCCTCCTCGCGTTCCGCCCACGAAGCGCATTCCTTTCGTCGAGGCGGCTTCCATCAAGGCAAGATGACTGTCACGGGTCTTGGTGACTTCCACTCCGTGGCGTGCGGCCAGGAGGTCGACTTCCTCAGATGAACTGATGGGAACTGCAATCTTCTTGGCGTCCGGGTGTGTGCGGAGGAAAAGTTCTGCGATGAGCGAAAGCAGACGTTCGTTGGTGACTGCCTGGCCCCGTTCATCGACAAACGTCACCTTTTCGCCTCCGACATCGATAAGACAGCCGAGATCATATTGGAGTGAGGTGACGATATGAGTGAGCTGGTGGAGTGAATGCTCGAACTCGCTGCTGTCCCTTGTCAGCTTTCGGGGATCCAGGTGGGCGTTCAATGCCACCACCTGGCAGTCGAACGAACCGAGGATGAGAGGGAAGATCGTCGAGTTGATCCCGTTTTGATAATCTAGAACAATCCGGAATTTCCGCTTGCTCATGAGATCAAGGTTGAGGGAGGAGACGAACTGTTCCCGGTACGCCTCCGTGGTCCGTTCAGGGAAGAGGATATCACCAACCTGTTCGTGGAGCGCCCGGGCGTAGTCTTCGCCGAAGAACAAACGCTCAATGCTCTTTGTTTTCCTTGTCGGGAGGTCTGTCCCGTTCGCATCAAAAAAGATAATGTCAATGAGAGTTTTGTCCCTGGGGTTGCGGCGGACGTGCACGCCGCCGGCTTCCTTGCCCGTACTGAGTTCATGCCGGACAAGGGGAATCGACGTCGCCCGAAGGTCTCCTGCGTTGACGCCTGCGGAGAGGATGCCGCAGATGAGGGCGCGGTTCATGATGCGTGACACTTTGTCGGAATCGCGGCTCGTCACGACGGTTTTACCGGGACCGATAAATGCGCCATATGCGGCACCGAGCTTCGCGCCGAATTCCGGATTCATTTCCACATTGGACAACCCGGTGATTTTTGAGTCCGTGAACAATTCGCGGAGCCATTTGTCCTCCCACACCAGGCTGCGCGTCAGGACGGCACCCGCTTCGACGACTTTCTCGGGCCAGAGCTTGATGTTGGCGCTAAGTCGGGCACCCTTGCCGATCCAACACGCATCGCTGATAAAAACATTGTCGGCGATGGTGGCGGCTTCGTTAATGGTTACCCGTGAGCAGATGACATCGGACGAAAGCTCGGCAGCCTGGCCTATGGTGACATCGTTCCAAAGAACGGAGTTGGTAATGGCCGCTCCCGGTCCAATCGTGCAGTTGTCGCCAATGACAACGTTTGAGAGACGGACCCCGGCTCCTATGGCGCAGTGTGATCCAATTACGACGCGCCCGGAAAACCGGGTTGATGTTCTGTCAATGGTCGTTCCTTCTCCAACAAACGCATCGCCGAGGTCTTTGCCAGGAAGATCAATCTTGACAGAGCCGTTCAACACGTCGAGGTGTGCCTCCTGGTACTCGTTCAGATTCCCAATATCGCGCCAGTACCCTTCCACCACAAACCCATAAAGGCCTGCACCCTGTCGTAACATCTGCGGAAACAAATCCTTGCCAAAATCATGATCCTCCCGGTAGGGGATAAGCTTGAGAGCCTCCGGTTCGAGGATGTATATTCCTGTGTTGATCGCATCGCTGAACACCTCGCCCCATGAAGGTTTTTCAAGAAACCGGGTGATCTTGCCTTCTGCATCAGTGATGACTACGCCGTAGGCAAGAGGGTTCTTCGCATGCGTCAAAACCATGGTTGCTGTCGCACAGCGGCTTTCGTGGAATCGAATGGCCTCTGTGAGGTCGAAATCCGTCAGAACATCTCCGCTGATCACGAGTATGCGTTCGTTCAACCCGTTGGTTGCATTGCGGACGCTCCCCGACGTCCCATAGTCGGCCGCCGCCTGCACATAGTTCATCGTAACGCCAAAGCGTGAACCATCCCCGAAATATGAGGTGATGACTTCCGGGAAATAAAACAGGCAGGAAATGATGTCGGTGATGCCGTGGCGCTTCAGGAGATCGACGATATGATGCATCATCGGCTTGTTCATCAACGGCACCATGGGCTTGGGGATGTTCGTGGTGAGAGGTCTCAACCGCGTACCGAACCCTCCAGCCATGATCACCGCTTTCATAAGGAATTGCCCCTTGGTCGAATGTGAACTTGCCGAACCACTAAAATAGGAAAAAAAGGGCACGAATTCAAGGAACTGTACGTAATCCTGTAAAGGCCTGATCGAGGTCGGCGATGATATCCTCCGCATCTTCAATCCCCACGGAAAGCCGGAGGAGTCCATCGGGAATTCCCAGCAGATCGCGTTGTTCCCGTGGGAGTGAAGCGTGCGACATGGTGGCTGGGTGGGAGATCAACGTTTCCACTCCGCCCAGGCTTTCTGCAAGCGTGCAAAGACACAGCCGCTTCAAGAATGTAGTGGCGGTTGCCATGCTGCCAAGATCAAACGATACCACCCCGCCAAATGCGCGCATCTGCCGCCCGGCAAGTTCATGGTGGGGGTGTGATGGCAGACCTGGATAATGGATATGGAGGATTTCCGGCCTTGCCTGCAGCCACTCGGCGATCATCATCGCGTTCTCACAATGCTGGCGCATCCGCAGGGCAAGCGTTTTTGTCCCGCGCTCGCACAGCCAGGCCTCAAAGGGGCTCAGGATCGCTCCGGTGGACTTCTGAAGGAACCGCAGCTGGTCGGCAAGCTTCTGATCCGAGGTGATGACAATACCGCCGATCATGTCGCTGTGGCCGTTCAGGTATTTCGTCAGGCTGTGCATCACGGCCGTGATGCCGTACCGAAGCGGCTGTTGAAGATAGGGAGTGGCGAAGGTGCTGTCGACGACCGAAATAATATTCCGCTCCCGTGCAACTGATGCCACGGCTTCGAGATCGGTGATCCGCATCGTGGGGTTGGTGGGAGTCTCAAGGAACAACATCCTGGTCGAAGGCCGTATGGCCGCGCGCAACGCTGCAATGTCGGAAGCGTCGACAAAATTGGCGTCCAACCCATGATCTTCCCACACCATCTTCACAATGCGGTACGTGCCTCCATAGATATCCCGTGAGAGCACGATGTGATCGTTGGGTTTCAAAACTCTCAGGAGGGCGTCGATGGCCGCAACTCCCGACCCGAAGGCTATTCCCGTGCTCCCTTCCTCCAGCGAGGCCAGGTTTTTTTCGAGAACATCGCGCGTGGGGTTTGCCACCCGCGAATAGGTATAGCCTCGGTGAACCCCCGGCTCGTCCTGTGCGAACGTGGAAGTCATATGAATCGGCGTTGCTATCGCGCCTGACGAGGGATCCGGCTCGTGACCGGCATGTATTGCCTTCGTGGAGAATTTCATTCCTTCATCGCCTGGAGGGTTTGACGAAGTTTGTCTGCCGATCGTCGAAAGCCCTCTTCTTCTTCCGCGCTGAGAGCCAATGTGAGGACCTCGTCTACGCCGTTTGCGCCAACGACGGAGGGAAGACTCAGGCAGAGATCGTGCACGCCATACTGGCCGGTCATTCTGGTTGAAACGCAGAGAATCCGGCGATGATCGGCGATGATTGCTTCCACGATCGAGAGGAGGCCCAGACCGATGGCGTAGTAGGTGGCGCCTTTTCGGCGGATGATCTCGTAGGCTGCGTCACGGACTTCAAGGAAGAGCCGATCCATCTCCGACTGGCTATACGTCTTTTTCAGCAGCGGGGCAACATCCTGAAGCCGGACTCCGCCGATGTTTGCCAGACTGAACAAAGGGATCTCGCTGTCGCCGTGCTCCCCAACGATATAGGCGTGCACGCTGCGCGCATCAACACCGTAGTATTGGCCGAGCATGAAACGGACACANNTATCCAGAATGGTGCCTGATCCGATGACGCGCGACGCCGGTAGTCCTGATTCTCTCAGGGATATGTCTGTGAGAATATCCACGGGATTCGTTGCAATGAGCAGTATGCCGCCAGGATTGCAACGGACAATTTCTGGGACAACCTTCCTGAAGATCTGTGCGTTACGTGCAAGGAGATCCAGGCGGGACTCGCCGGGCTTTTGTGCGGTCCCGGCCGCAATGACCACAACGTGGGCGCCGGAAAGATCGCTGTACGTTCCCGCCGAGATCTTCATCGGCCTGTTGAAGGAAAGGCCATGATTCAGATCCATCGTCTCGCCCACAGCCTTTTCGGCATTGGCATCGACGATGACAAGTTCCGATGCGNNGACCAAACCGATCTTTCTGGAGGAAATGCTCGGAGTGTCCATCAGGTCGCACCTCTGTTGATGAGGGATGCTGCCACTCCCGCTCCGAACCCGTTGTCAATGTTGACAACGGTGACCCCTGCTGCACAGGAATTCAGCATGCCAAGGAGGGCCGCAACACCGCCAAAGTTCGNNATGGATTCCCGCAACACCAACATCGGTCAACCGTTCAACATCGTTTCCCATCAGTCGTGCAGTGACTGCTGCTTCTTCTGCAACCGGGAGGTCAGAGGTTCCGGCCGTAATGATCAGCACCATTCCCCGCCCACGTTTGACGACGAGCTGTTCATTTGCCGTAACGATTCTCGCTTTGGCAATGTATCGCGCCGTCTTCACCGAACGCTTGACCGCCTTGAAATGCGCGGGGGTCGCCCTGGTTGCCAACAGGATCCCCTTGTGCCGCACAATTGCCCTGGCAATTCCCGCGACTTGACCCGGAGTCTTGCCCTCGCAGAATATCACTTCCGGAAAACCCTGCCGTAATTCACGGTGAAGGTCGAGCGTGGCAAACCCGAGCTCCTCCGTGACTTCCTCACGCAAAAGGCTGACAACCTGGCTTACAGTGGCTGACCCCTTTTGGAGTTCCTGGAGAATAGTGCGCAGACGTTCTTCATTCATGGGCGATGGCGTGTAGTGATAACATGAGAATGTGACAGAACATTGCCGATTTGATCAATGTCCTTAGAATATATCCAATTTCCTGTGAAATACACAGATTGGGCTTTCTTGACTCTCCAGGCCAATTTTCGTACAATAAAAAAGAAAAGTCCCTCCGTGCGCCTCGTCCTGCTTCCTTGCCTGTTGGGTTTTGTTGTAGGGTCTACCCCCATAGCGTATTTGCTTGTGCGATGGCGAAACAGGCTTGACCTGCGAGGGGCAGGTAGTGGAAACATTGGTGCTCTCAACAGCTATCAAGTATCCAAATCGTGGTGGATTGGCCTTCTTGTGTTGATTCTTGACACTGGAAAAGGAGTCCTGGCTGTGCAGGGTGCACTATGGGTGTTTGGGGCTGATCTTGTGCCGCAATCCTCGGCCGGTATTGGGGCTATTCTGGGACATATGTTTCCTTTTTGGCTTCGAGGGCATGGGGGGCGCGGTCTTGCAACAGCAACTGGCGTGGCCCTGATGATCGCCCCGTTGCTCGTAGTCCTCTGGTGTGCATGCTGGCTCCCTGGTTTTTTGCTGTTCCGAGACGTCAACGTCGGGNNCTTCTCGATGCTCTGTTTGCTCATACTGTCCGGGAATCAATCGCTGGGTGTGAATTTTCATCCTGAAATTCGAACTCTGGGGTTCGTGCTCTATGTTCTCTTGTTGATTCGCCTGGTGGAGCCTGTGATAACGTATTATCACATGCACGCTCGAAGACGAACTTGACCGTAGTGTCAGGGTCGAACCTCAAAAGAATCTCCGTTGTGTCCTTGTCGCAAAAGTTTACCCTGTGGTCTGTGCCATGAGCCGAGCCACTAGTCTGGCGTACATGGGGTAGGAGCCTGGTATGAATAAGAAATATCTTCTTCTCATTGCCGTGCCGCTGGTGTGCGGGGGAGTGATTGGCTATAGTNNGACGTAACCTCAAGCCTGCCCAGCAATCCGACGTCGAGGCATCAACACCGCAGGAACAGGAAATTCGTGATTCCATTTCCGGAACTGTGTCAGGATCCCGTCAGAATGCCATTACGCGGACAGTTGCGGCGGTAAGCCCCGCAGTTGTAGGTATCAATGTGACGGAAGTCCGACAGTACCGATACGAAAGTCCCTGGGGAAACGATCCCTTCTTCCGGCATTTCTTTGGCGACGAAGTGTACACGCAGCGGGTTCAGGGGCTCGGTTCCGGGTTCCTCATCTCCGCCGATGGCTACATCCTCACGAACGATCATGTGGCGGGCAATGCGAAAGAAATCACGGTCACATTGACCAACGGCGGGAAACACAAAGCAGAACTCGTTGGAACCGATCAAGTGTCCGACATCGCGCTCCTGAAAATCAGCGGAGGACCTTTTCCCCATCTCAAGCTTGGGAATTCCGATGAAGTGATCATTGGTGAATGGGCCATCGCCTTTGGCAACCCCTTCGGGTTGTTCGACATCGGAGACCAGCCTACTGTCACTGTGGGAGTTGTGAGCGCTACAAAGATGAACCTCTCGGCCGAAGAAGGACGTGTTTACAGAGGGATGATCCAAACTGACGCCGCGATCAATGCAGGAAACAGCGGCGGGCCATTAGTGAACGCGCTGGGAGAGGTAATCGGTGTGAATTCTGTCATCTTCACACCAAACCAGGGAAGCATCGGCCTCGGGTTTGCAATTCCCATCAACAGGGTCAAAGCGGTCTTCACACAGTTGAAGAAAAGCGGTCGCATTGAGCGGGAGATCTGGACGGGTCTTGAAGTCCAGACAGTCGATGCGCGTGTGGCGCGATATTTCGGACTTGACAAGGCGGAAGGGGCGATCATCAGTGATGTCCAACGGGGCAGCCCTGGCGACAGAGGCGGCTTCAAGGTTGGTGACATCATCACGATGGTGAACGGCGAAAAAGTCCCGGATGAGCCCACGCTGGTGGCGCTCCTGGACGATTCAAAGGTTGGGGATGTCATGAACGTGAAGATCATCCGGGAGAAACGCGAGGTGGCGCTCCACCTCAAACTGGAAAAGCGGCCTGGATAACATCGTTTTTTGTGAAGTACAGCCCCGCAGCCGGTGCCGGCATAAGGCCTGACTGCATTTCACCACAGCACCACCGACCCCGGGAAGTATGAGGAAAGGGGCCGATTGACAGGAGGCATCTCAACGTGATACCCCGCTACACTAGGAAAGCAATGGGGAAGATTTGGGAGGATGAGAATAAGTTCCGCATTTGGCTCGATATCGAGATCCTCGCGTGCGAGGCACAGGCCAAACTTGGAGTCATCCCGGCGGAAGCTGCGCGAACGATTCGCGAGCGTGGGAGGTTTGACATTAAACGCATCGATGAGATTGAGCAAGTCGTCAAACACGATGTGATCGCATTCCTGACCAATGTCGGGGAATATGTCGGTCCTGAATCGCGGTTCATCCACCTCGGGATGACTTCCTCCGACGTGCTGGATGCGTCTCTGGCCATCCTGCTGCGCGAGGCGGCCGATGAGATCGTGATCGGGGTCGACCAGCTCATGCAGGCGCTGGCACGCAAGGCCGAACAGCATCGCACGACCCTCATGATCGGTCGCTCGCACGGCATTCACGCCGAGCCCATCACCGCCGGCCTGGTGTTCGCCAGCTTTTTTAGCGAGGTCGGCCGCGCGCGACGGGCGCTGGTAACGGCGCGCGAAGAGATTTCAGCCGGCAAGCTGGCTGGGGCGGTGGGTACCTACGCCAGCCTGGACCCGGAGATCGAAATTCGCGCTCTGGGCGCTCTGGGTCTGCACCCGGAGGTGGTTCCCACCCAGATCGTGGCGCGCGA
>PMNP01000393.1:15583-15763 GCA_003161755.1 Ignavibacteriota bacterium
TGGCACGAGCGCGACATTTCGCATTCTTCGGTGGAGCGGGTGATCGGCCCGGATGCCACGGGCATCGCAGATTTCATGGTGCGCAGAGCGGCCGCGTTGATAGACGGCCTGGTGGTCAACCAAGAACGCATGCACCACAACCTGGAGTTGACTGGCGGGCTCTTCTTCAGCGAAGGCGTG
>PMNP01000175.1 GCA_003161755.1 Ignavibacteriota bacterium
TAGCTTCGAGAAACCGGATTCTGGAAAAGTTAAGGGCTGGGATGGAAAGTGCTCCGATACGAGTTATCATGGCAAGATCATGGACATTCCATTCTGGAATACCGATGCTGTGGATACTGCTGATTTTGACTCGGGCGTCGAAGCGGCAGCGAACACCGATGGGAAGTATAGAGCGTATATGATGGGCGCCGACACTTCGATGTATCAGCTCACCAACAGGCGCATCGAGCTTGGCGACACACTCGAATTACTCGTGGATGCTGCCAATGTCTATCAAGCTCCCGATTTCAAGATGGAACTGTTCTATATGCAGTACGACTCCGTCAGAGTCCCGATTGTCTCCGAAGTAAAGACCCTTACCGGAGCTTTCAAAACCTATAGCATTTCCTTTGCCACAGACCCGTCCTTACCGTCTCCGTGGGTCGGCTGGAAACTTGGGATTTTGTTTGACAACGTAACACCCCTTGCAGGGACCGATAACAACCATGGCGGTTGGCTTGGATTTGACAATGTTCGGTTACGTAATCTCAATCGTACCGCTATTGCCGTTCCGAACTATAGCTTCGAAGCACCCGACTCTGGCAAAATCAAAGGTTGGGATGCCAATTGCGCCGATGCAACTTGGACCGGCAGCAGAGCAGATATCCCGGGCTGGATTGGCGATACCACGTGCATGGATTCGGGCGTCGAACTTGGCTGGAATCCTCAGGATGGACAATACTCAGCATTCCTGAAGTCCTCACCCGACTCGAGTGTCTGGTGCGCGACTGACTACACGATTCAATCCGACGATGTGTTCCAGCTGTTGGTCGACGGAAGAGTAACTTGGGCCTCAACGCTGCTCAGAACAGAGCTGTTTTATGTTGACGGTACCGGACAGAGAGTGGTTCTCGGTAGCCAGGATAATCCGCTCAATGTGGATTTTTCCTATACAGAATATAGCCTGGTTGCCGCAGCCGATGCCAACGCTGCTGGATACAAGCTGCGCGTCCTGCTCCAGAATGTTACGCCCCTCAATTCCTCATGGGCCGGTGTTGACAATGTCCGCATCTATAACATGACTCGTATGGTCACCGGTGTCGCAAGACAGCAGGTTGAACCCACGAAGTTCGCGTTGACACAGAACTATCCGAACCCCTTCAACCCCACAACCACGATCTCGTACTCACTGAAGAGCACCGGTAATGTGTCTCTCAAAGTGTACGATATCCTGGGTAAGGAAGTGGCCGTTCTTGCTGAAGGCGTCCAGAATGCCGGAAATCACGACGTTAGGTTCTTTGCTTCGAACCTCGCGAGCGGCGTGTACTTCTACAGACTGGTTAGCCCCGCTGGGACATTGGTAAAGAAGATGATGCTCATGAAGTAGTTGTCTGATTCTCTGTCCTGGTAGATCCAATACGCCTGCGGCTCTTTCCATTGGCAGCAGGCGTATTCTTTTTCTGACTCTTCTTTCTTCCTGTGGAATCGAAGAGCCATTGGATAAGGGGAAAGGGTCTATGGCTCATCCGCGTCTCTCCTCAGTAACTCTCGCCGTGCTTGTTGCCCTATGCTCAGTCGCAACGATTGCCCAGTTGCAGACGCCAGTGTCTCATCCCTATGTTTGGAAAAATGTGCAAATTGTTGGCGGAGGTTTTGTCGACGGTATTGTGTTTCACCCGACGGCGAAAGGCGTGTGCTATTGTCGTACCGACATGGGAGGTGCGTATCGGCGCAATGAACAAACGAAGACATGGGAGCCGCTTCTCGATTGGGTCTCCTATGAAGACATGAATCTCATGGGGGTCGAAAGCATCGCGCTTGATCCCTCTGATCCCAATCGGCTTTATCTTTCCTGCGGAACCTACACGTTTCCTCAAGTCCCCAATGGGGCGATCCTTCGATCGAGTGATCGCGGCAAAACATTCCAGCGCACAGACGTCCCATTCAAGATGGGCGGAAATGAAGATGGCCGTGGGAATGGCGAGCGAATGGCAGTTGACCCGAACGATGGAAATATCATCTACTTGGGGACAAGGCATGCGGGGTTGTGGAAAAGCGCAGACGGTGCAGTGACCTGGAATCGGGTTGAGAGTTTTCCTGATGTCACAGAAATGCCTCCTTCGAGTGTGCAGCGTCAGGACAGCAGCAGGCGCTGGCAACGTCCCAGCCAGGGAAGTGGAATTATCGTTGTTCTTTTCGACCAGCGTAGCGGGTCGGTTGGCAAAGGGAGTTCTGTCCTCTACGCCGGCGTATCCCTCGTCGACCGTGAGAATCTATTTCGCAGCACCGATGCCGGGGTTACGTGGAAGCCCGTGCCCGGACAGCCAACGCAGTATCGTCCCACCCACGCCATTCTTTCCCCCAAGGGGATTTTGTATATTACCTACGGGACATCCCCTGGTCCATCTCGCATGGTCAACGGCGCTGTTTGGAAGTTAGATCCAATAAAAAGTGAATGGACGGAAATCACTCCGGACAAGCCTGGGCCAGGCAAGGCTTTCGGCTACGCGGCGGTGTCCGTTGATTTCCACAATCCGCAATCACTTATCGTGAGCTCCTTTGGACGTCCTGATAGTGCCGGGAGGGACGACGTGTTCCGGAGCACCGATGGCGGAGCAACATGGAGACCGATCTTTGGCGGAGGAGGGATGTATGATTTCTCCATTGCTCCTTATGTTGCCCGTACACCCATACACTGGCTCTTCGATATCGAAATTGATCCAGCCAATTTTGATCATGCAATGTTTACCACCGGCTATGGCGGGNNGAGACGTTCGACCTGACCAATGCTGATGCTGGCAAGCCGACACACTGGAGCGTCATGACCAAGGGTGTCGAGGAAACTGTTGCCCTCGATTTGCTCAGTCCGCCCCAAGGAGCACCTCTGGTCTCTGCAATTGGAGACTATGCTGGTTTTGTGCACAAGGATATTGATGCACCAGCACCGGAAGGGAATTTCGACAACCCTCAGTTTGGAAACACGAACAGTCTGGCTTGTGCAGAGAATGATCCCTCTACCATCGTGCGCGTTGGCAGGGGGACAAATCACAATCCAGGCCGCAATATTGGATATTCGCTCGATGGCGGACGTACCTGGCAACCTACTGTGACGTTGCCCGCGCCGGATGCCAGACTCGGCTCTATTGCCCTTTCCTCGGATGGAGCGACATGGGTATGGGCCCCGGACCCCATCGGGGGGGATTATCGTTCTGGCAAACCGCCAGAACCTACTCCTGTGTTTTTCACGAACGATCACGGTGCCACGTGGTCAGAATGCACTGGCATTCCCCATAACACGCGTGTCATTGCTGATCGTGTTGCGGCCCAGAAATTCTATGCAATGGATCTGTTTGGCNNCCTCCCTGGTGGTCAGGTTCAATCCAAAGGATACCGTGGGGACGGCCGCGGAGGACAGGACCGGATCTACGCAACGCCCGGCAAAGAGGGAGACCTTTGGATCGCCGCATTTGACGGGCTGTACCACTCTGTTGATGCTGGTGGGACTTTCTCACGAAATGACGGTGTGCAGGAACTTCATGCCTTTGGGTTCGGAAAAGGTGCGCCCGGCAGTTCTTACCCGGCATTGTACCTTGTTGGAACGATCAAAGGTCTTCGTGGAATTTTTCGTTCAGATGATGTTGGGCTATCCTGGGTACGAATTAATGACGATAATCATCAATGGGGATTGGTTTTACAGATTTCAGGGGATCCTAAACTCTACGGACGGGTGTGTTCNNGAATACTCTATGGTGACCCGCAGAAACAGTGAGCATTCCGCATTGACGTATTTCTGTACACTTAAATATGGAAGGATGATGAACATGAAAAAGGGGATACTATTCATTCTCATGTCGCTTTGTATGGCGCAGGCGCTGTATGCGCAATCACTTACTTCAGTTATTCTGCCCAGGTACATTGAAGGTATCAATGGGACGAATGCCAATCGAATTCCGTTTGCCTATCGTGTGTCACTCTCAGGCCTAACCGCGAACGCGACATATCGCTACATGAACCAATGTGTACTCTCGTCCGATACATCAACGGCAAATGGTTCGGGGAATTGTATCTATGTGACGGCATCCGGCAGCTTCGTCCGCACAACAGGTCCCAGTCTTAGCGGTGCGACGCCAGTGAATTATGGGACGTTCACTACTGACGCGTTGGGCAGCTATGAAGGTTGGTTCATCACCGAGCNNTCCAGGCAAGTTCATTTTCCTGCGCATCATGCTTAATGATGGCGCCGGCGGATCCACGGTGGCAACAAGGCTCACCGTTGCAGACTCTGTGCAGGTCGTAAAGCTGGATCCGGCCGTCGCGGACAGCGCCGGTACCGGGCTTCGCTGCACAAGTACCATGAATCCCAAGAATTTTGTCTTCGTGTATGACGATACCTCAGCCNNGGGCGTCCACTTTCCGGTTCGTTTGTTGAAGACGATGGATCAGCCGAATCCTCCAATTTTGCCGCCTTCTATTCCTCCAGGGTCAACGGCGTTGCAAACGCCTTTGGCATGGTTCTGCCTAATGTGTTGCCCAATGGCGTGAGGCGGATCGAAGAACGGGCGCTTACCGGCGGGTCGCTTGTCTCATCGGCAACGGATGCGGATGGTATCTGGCCGAGCGGCGCAAGCACGATCAATCCTTCCGGAGGAACCACAGAAATCGTTCTTGCAGCTACTGATCTCATGACATATACGCTGATTGTGAATGCTACACATGGCTCAGTGACAAAACTGCCTGACCAACCGACGTATCAGCATGGTACGAATGTCCAGCTGACGGNNTTGGACCGGGGATGTTCCCGAAGGGCACGAGACGGACAATCCGTTAACCGTCACGATGGACACGAACAGAACACTTACCGCAAACATCGCACTTGACACGTTCGTCCCAACACTCATCTTGCCGACCTATGGCAGTGTCACCACCACATCGGCAATCCTTGGTGCGAAGATTATTTCCGACGGAAACTCCTCAATCAACGAACGCGGCGTGGTTTGGTCGACATCGGCCAGCCCTACAACGGCCGACAACAAGGTGGTCGCAGTGGACACGGCGGCAACATTTGTCGACACTGTTACCGGTCTTCCCACCGGGACGCTTGTATATTTCCGTGGTTATGCGATCAACGGAACAGGAACGGGCTATACAACCGATGGGACGTTCTACACGCTTTCGGCAGAGCCATCCACCCAAGNNATCAAACTTGGTCCGTTTCGACGGGGGCGACCGGGTACATCATTCTCCAACGCGTTGCTTCCGAACCGACGGGCCTGCCGCATGATGCGACCAGTTATGCTGTTGGCGATACAATCGGCGATGGAATCGTTGCGGCAAAGTTGCCGACGGGCGACACTACGTCTGTCAGCATCGTTGGCCTTACCGCTGCGACTCCGTATCACTTTGCGATCGTGCCCTTTGCCTGGGATGGGTCACATCCTGCCACAATCAACTACAAGACAGATGGATCAATTCCAACGGATAGCGCGGTGACATTCCTAGGCCCACAATTGGCAGCAGTCGTTCTTCCGCAGTACATCCAAGGCAACAATGGCACGAATACCAACCGGATTCCCTTTGCCTATAGGGCTAAAGTATCGAATCTGTTGCCCAGAGCGACGTACCGGTTCGCCAATCAGATTGTCACCCCGCTGGATCCAGATTCTGCGGATGGTGGTGGGAACTGCATTTTTGTCCCGCCGACGGGCGACTTTGTCCGCTCCTCAGGCCCGGATTTGGCGACGACGGGAGAGTATGGCGTGTTTACGACCGACTCGTTAGGAGGGTTTGAAGGTTGGTTCATCACCGAGCCGACAGGGAGCAAGCGCCTTGTTCCTGGTAGCTCGATATTCGTGCGCGTCTGGATGAATGATGGCGCTACGGGAACGGTGCCTGTCACGTTCCTCACGATACGTGATTCCATCCGGGTATTGAAACTGGATCCAGCCGTTAGTGACAGTACAGGAACAGGAATTCGCGGCACGAGTACCGCATCTGCGAAAGACTTTGTCTTCTTGTATGATAATGTCTCCGGCACAGGGCGTCCTGTCTCAGGATCATTTATTGAGAACGATTTGACCGACAACTCTCTCGACAACAACTACGCCGCCTTTTATGCAGCGCGCGTTGATGGCATCAATGGCGCCTTCGGTGTTGTTTCGCCCAACTTGCTTGCCAATGGCATTCGGCGTGTCGAGTGGCGCTCGCGCACAACCGGGGAAATCCTTGGTTACGCCACGGATGCCGACGGAGTTTGGCCGAGTGGCGCGAATACGGTAAATCCTGCTGGCGGACCGAATGAAATTGCTCTTGCGCAAACGGATCTCTCATGGATCACGGGAGTCGGCAACTCTCCGATAGTGGTAAGGGAATTTGCGCTTAATCAGAATTATCCAAATCCGTTCAACCCGGTAACGCAGATCAAGTATCAGGTGCCGACAGCCAGCAAGGTGACTCTTAAGGTGTATGATATCCTTGGGCGTGAAGTGGCAACGCTGGTGGACCAGGTCAGAACGGCCGGAGTGTATTCGGTGAGTTTCAACGGGTCATCGCTTTCCAGCGGCGTATATTTCTACAGAATGACCGCGGGGAAGTTTAATCAAACAAAACGACTGATTCTTCTGAAGTAAGGTNNCGGCATGTATCCCCCCCTCCTCCAAATACGGAAGCTATGAAGATCCACGCCGTTTCTCGAAAAGGACTTCCTCACATGAAAATGCGACTCTTTGTGTGCGCACTCTTGGCGATCGTCGTATCGGTAAATGCCCATTCCCTGGACAACAAGACAGAGATACGAAACGTCAGGAATGGGATTGAACTGAACACTTCCCGATTAAACGTGAAGGTTCAGTTCTATGCGACGAATATTGTAAGGGTCGTGAAATGGCTGCCAGAGGGAAAATTTGAAAAGCTGAGCTTGTCGGTGATCAAGGACTCCCTTCCCGACTTGCACATCACGGTGAAGCAGCTCGGCGACACGATACTGTTGTCTTCAATGGACCTCGTGTGCAGGGTCTCCCTCACTAACGGAGCAATCGAATACATTGGTAATGACCACAACCGAATTGTGGCAGAACAAGGTAAAGCGTCCTTGGTTCGGGCAATCTATGGATCAGATTCGGGCTTTACGGTTCAGCAGCGATTTCAGCTAACGCCTGGCGAAGGCGTGTACGGCCTTGGTCAGCCCCAATCAGGCTTCTTCAACTNNCGTTCTCGTGCAAAGCAATACTGAAGATGGGAATCCTTTCCTCATATCAACCAACAACTACGGAATTCTCTGGGATAATTATTCCAAGACGGTATTCGAAGATGCTCCCGACGGGGCATCATTCTGGTCAGATATGGGCAATAATGTCGATTACTATATGGTTCACGGCAGTACTATGGATGAGATTATCGCTGGTTATCGTACTCTCACCGGAAAAGCTCCCATGTATGGCAAATGGGCATATGGGTATTGGCAGAGCAAAGAGCATTACGAAACTCAGGCAGAGCTCATGAGTGTTGCGAAAAAATATCGGGCCCTCAATATGCCCATTGATAATATCATTCAGGATTGGGACTACTGGAATGGTCAGGCCAACTGGGGCGGGATGTTCTTTGACAAGTCGTTATTCCCCCGGCCCAAGGAGATGTGCGACAGCCTCCACGCGATGAACTTCCACATCATCATCTCTATTTGGCCCGCGCTCGGTCCTAACACTCCTGTCTATGCAGACATGTTGCGTCATGGCTTCCTTTATAAGCCGGTAGGTTGGGCGGGATTTAAATATTACGACGCCTCAATNNGATTTAAATATTACGACGCCTTCAATCCGGCCGCCAACGCGTTGTATTGTTCGTATTTGGACAAAGGTCTCGCCTCGAAGGGCCTGGACGGTTGGTGGATTGATTCCACTGAACCCGATGTGGTGAATGCTATGACCAAGGAATCAAGTGAATATGAATTGAAGAAGATGGGGAACAACTTCCTGGGATCGTGGGCGAGGTATTTGAACGGATTCTCGTTGGCAATGACATCGGCCATCTATGAGAACTGGAGGAGCACTGAGCCGGGTCGCAGGGCGTATATCCTGACACGATCAACCTACGCAGGCCAACAGCGCAATGCCGCCACCACCTGGACAGGAGATATTGGAGCAAGCTGGGAAATTTATCGCAAGCAGATTTCCGCCGGACTCAATCACTGCATGTCGGGGATCCCTTACTGGACATTCGATATCGGAGGGTTCGTATTAGGGGCCTATGGGGGAGTGTTCATGGAAGGTGGAAAGAACCCTGCTTATCAGGAGTTGTACGCTCGTATGTTCCAGTTGGGGGCGTTCAGCCCGATATTCCGATCCCACGGTTCGGAAACACCACGGGAAATCTGGGAGATGGGTGATTTCGTCAAACCAATTCTTGCCATGGATAACCTTCGGTATCGTCTGATGCCCTACATATACTCCCTTGGCTGGATGGTGACGGACAAGGACTATACCATGATGCGTGGATTACCCATGGATTTCCCTGCGGACGGGAAAACGTATGGGATTGATGACCAATATATGTTTGGCCCTGCTCTCATGGTATGTCCGGTGACTGAATATATGTACCATCGACCGCCGGAAGCCAGCGAGTTGATTGAGGGAAAGTATTTCACTACTGCTGAAGGCAAGCCTNNCCTATGCTACCGATTCAACGTACGCGATCCGGTGGGAAGGGAAGCTGACTCCCCGAGAGAGCGGCCAACATCAATTCCATTTGGTCGGCTATGATGCGAAGAGAGTTATCCTGAATGGTGATACGCTTCGGATGGTGTACACGAGCGTCGAACAGTACACCGTTCCCGTGGATCTCGCTGCAGGAAAGCACTATGACTTTGTTGTGGAAACCGAAAATAGATCCACTGGCGCTGCGCGTATGCGGCTTTGCTGGAAAACCCCAAAGACGTTCGCACGAGAGCAGGAGGTTAAGCCACGAGAAAAAACCAGAGAAGTGTATCTTCCTGCCGGACACTTGTGGTATGATTTCTGGACGGGGGAAGCATTTAAGGGAGGACAAGTCCTGAAGGCGGATGCTCCGATCGAGAAGATTCCGCTGCTCGTCAAAGCGGGGTCGATAATCCCGATGGGTCCGTTCCTTCACTACGCTACCGAAAAACCTGCCGACCCGATTGAACTGCGCATCTATCCGGGAGCGAATGGCAGCTTTACGCTCTATGAAGACGAGGGTGACAACTACAACTACGAAAAGGGTGTCTACGCGACGATCGAGTTCCGATGGGACGATGCAAAGAGGGAACTGACCATCGCAGACCGAAAAGGACGGTTTCCCGGGATGCTCGGCGAGCGCTCAGTTCACATGGTGCTCGTAACCCGCGATCATGGAATCGGCCTGAACGTAACAGATCACGTCGACGCCACTATCGCGTATCAGGGGAAGGCCTCCACGATCAAGCTGCGCTAATGGCGGCAGCACGAGTACATCAGTTCGTGATCGTCAGCGCTGTAAACGCTGATCAATGGTCCTTGGCGTTTCCGGGTGTGTTGCAGTTCCTTCTTTTGGCAATTTCATGGCTTTCCCATAATCCAGCCACTTATATGTTGTTAACTGCGGGAATGGGGGGACAACGACCGGGTAAGGCACGTTGTTCTGAAGCGCAATCACATCGATTCCCGTGAGTTTTGTGTCATTGAACGCATCGACGTTGACTTCCACGCTTGCGCCGTACTTGTGCCGCAGTGAATCCACGTAGGGGTCCAGGTATTTGGAGACTATCTCCTCTTGGCTGCCGGACGGATTTCCAATCGATTGCAAATACGNNTGTATGCTTCGTTCGAAAGATATCTGTCGCGTACCATGTCGACGATCGCCAGCTCCAACTGCCTGGCAATGTTGCTCTTGCGAAGCCCCCCCTCACGAAACACGAGAGGATGTATTTCAATTTCCTTGATGACTTCATCCACCGTCCATACTTTTCCGTCGACGCTCAAGAGAGGCGGGCCGTTAAGCGTGGAGAGTTTGTGTTCCACATCGCTGAGTGACGGAATCTCCGGGCTATTCTGTTGGTACATATCCGTCAGTGCGGCCTCTTCACGTTTCTCGGGTGCGTTGAGGTAATAGGGAGCANNCATACTTCTCATCTGCCTGCTGGCGGGTCAACTCTTCTGTTATGTCCTCCCATCGTTCCGTCTTCTGCTTTTCAGACACGGCAACATGATCAGTCCAACCCTTCACGCGAACAAAAAGATAGTGCCCTTCGCCCACAAGCATCGGTCCAATGATCTGATTTGCCGTCGGCCGTTCGGTGAAAAGGGACTTATGAACAATCTTGCTTTCTCGTGAACTCCACTCGACGTCCCTTCGCGGCACCGTGTCTTGCCCGCTCAAGGCCTGGTAGACTGCGGCAAAGGAGCTGGCTGAGGTATCGAGCATATGTTTGACCGTTGTGGCGACGNNTCGTTTTCCCGCTGGAGCTCTGAGGAATCGAGGTGTACTTTGGCTGTTCCCTCTGCGAAGTACAGCACTTCTCGCATGAGCTGCTCTTTGCGCCCCTGCATCATCCGCTGAAACGAAGCGTTCCTGGACAATTCATTGTCGTTGCCAGCTTCAAGTGCCAGCATTTTTTCGGCGAGGAGCGAGTTTAGGACTATTTTCTTTTCAAAGCCACCATTCCCCCGGCACCATGGGGGGCGGACGGTGTAGACGGCACGGCGGATGAACTCATCAATGAGGATGGACTTACCGCCAATTCTCGCAATAACTCTTCCTGTATCGGCAGGGGGGNNATTGTCCTTGGCTTGCTGTTGGTGGATCACACCCCTTCCTGGTGATCCTGCAGGTGCGGCGCCGCTTTGCGCCAACGAGACAGAGGGATTGCCCGCGAAGAATGCCAATGCCGCCATTCCAAGGAGCAGCGGTCTTACGAAGTACAAAGTAGAGTTTTGCATAGGAGAGCAGTGTCCAATGTTCTCAATCACTCGGCATCACGAATGCATTCTCCCCGGCATTTCTTCTCGATTCACAATGAGAAGAACGGGGAGGCGGTAGACACGCCTGCTAGCGTGCACCGCCTCCCCGGTCGTGGAAGTAACGCAATAAGGATTATGGTAGAGCTTACGCCGGCTTATCTTAGAACAACAAACTTACGCCTAACGATTGGGCATTTCCAAGAATTCCCATCGTCCGGTAGGCGTAATCGACCTTCAATCCATGATCTGCAAACAGGTCGGTCTGTACGCCGATCCCGTAAGTCATGGAGTACTGTGAATCTGGCATTCCAAGTCCCTTATACCCTGTCCGCAGGGAAACCTTGCCAAGGTCCTGAAGTGTCAGGGTGTATTGGAACCCAAGATTGACGGATTCACTGTTGTCGTTGGGGTGCAAGGCATCGACGGCAACGATAATCTCATGGTCTTCGGTCAACAGAGGCGTAATCGAAGCGCCCATGCGGAATATCAAGGGCAGCTGCCAATCCTGTGTTGCGTATCTGCCCGGTGCGTTGCTGTAGTTGCCGGCTTCGTTGGGGGCTGGATCGATTGGCACCAGAAGATCGAGGCCGTCGTACTTGAGCGGCGTGCCATAATTGCAGATGCTCATCCCGATATTGAGGCCGTGCTTGTTCCCCCCCGAAGGAGAGAAGAAGTCCGTCTTGATGATAACGCCGAGGTCAAATGCAACTGCTGTGGCAGACTCATGCCAGATCGTCGAGTTGATCATCTTGGCGGTAGCCCCGAAGGAGAACCAGTCCACAAGATTTCTCGCAAAGGAAAGGGAGACGGCCAAATCCTTTGCGGAAAACTGTTCACCAGTTCCCTCCTGCATGTTCACTGTCGTGACATCCATGTCACCGTAGTTCATCAGAATAAGGCCGCCGCCGATCGTCCCAACATTCGGCACAACGATGCCGAATGAGGCGAACGTGGCGTTCATGCCGACAATCCACGGTTGGGNNCAGCCCCGCGGGGTTCCAGTAGATGGCGGAGGCATCCTGAACAAGGCTCACATAGGCATCGCCCATGGCGATGCCCGCAGCCCCATAGCCGATTTCAAGAAAATCGGCGGCCGTACTGCCGACGCGAGTCGGCTTCTGAGCAAATGCGGGGATCGCTGCGATCACGCACATCGCCAGCACAATGATTGATTTGTTGATTTGTTGGAGTTTCATAGTTGGTTCTCTCTCAGTTGCTCGATGATCACTTAATCACCGCGAATTTGCCGAGTTTTTCCTCTCCGGTGACGTTGGATTTTACATAGTACACGTAGATCCCTGCAGCGATTTCCAGACCTTCGTTTGTCAGCATGTCCCATTGCACAGTGCCGTTGTCCGGGGCATTGGCGACATCGATCTGGCGCAGGAACACGCCGCTCGAAGTGAAGATCTTAATCGTGCATCCTGCAGGAATGTGTGTGAAGAGCAACACCCGTCTCTGGTTCAACCCCTGGTTGCTGATATATTGCTCCATGGTGTTGGTGACGAGGTACGGGTTGGGAACAACCTTGATTCGCTTCATGTCATTGCTGAGCAGACCTGCATTGACGGCAGTCTGTGTGTGTACCGTAAACGTCATGGAATCTCGCGGTGCACTCATGAACTTCAGCCTGTATACATCATTTGGTTTCGGCATTACGCTCGGCAGGCGCATCCCGAAGAGTGTTGCGGGGAAGATACCCTGATTGGCAAGCCGGGATGGATAACCGATAA